>CAIYRG010000367.1 GCA_903928515.1 uncultured Alphaproteobacteria bacterium
CAGTCTTTTGCATCGTTAATGTCAGGGCCGATTACGCCGAGCGCGCAGGCAAGCTGGCGACCGTCGCGTTCGGTGTGGAATGCGCCCTGTGTCAGGGTGCCGGTTTCAAACGCCTGCTTGTAGCGGGTTGCGTAGTCTTGGGCTGCGGTCATGATTGCTCCTGTTCCCATTCGTTATGCATGGCGATCATGGCCATCAGTAGCGGGCGCATTCGCCAATTGACGTCGTTGCGGATCGTATTCACCAGCGACAATTCCCAAGACTTGCTGGCAAATGCGCGTTCTGACAGCATTGTTGGGTACATGGTTTTCAGGTGGTTCACGGCCTCGCGCCCGATGTTGCGCGCCATTTCATCGAACAAGCGCCGGGCTTTCTGCTCTTGGGTTTCGTGGCCCACTATGGCTACCGCTGTTGTCATTTCTTGGGTTACTCCTCAAACGGCAAATGCAGATGCGCGATGATCACGCGGCGAAGTTGGGCCAGCGCGGAACCCCATATCGCCCGCGCGTGGTCAGGCTCACCGGTCTTGGCGAGCGTGACGGCTGTAACCACGGTGCTGGCCATGTCTTTCGCCCAGGCCTCTAGGTCGGCGCGGGTTTGGAATTGTGGGTCGGTCATGATGACGCCGTAAATTCATCAAGATCGGCGTTGTCGAAATCGGCAATCGTGCCATCTGCGCCAATGGTCATGATGATGTAGTCGCCATATCCATTTTCATTGGGCGACATGATGGACGGCACATATCCGTCTTTCACGCATACCTCTTTGCCATCAGCATCGGTCAGCGCATAACGGCCTTCATCGCAGACCTTGTAATGCACATCAGCAAGCGTGTTGGTGGGCCAATCGACAATCCGGCCTGTGTCCAGATCAATCGCCGGTTCCCAGCTTTCACCATTGCGGCAGGGGATCATCGTGCCGTTCGTGTCTTCAATGCCGTTGACATTGGCGTCCTCCCAATATCGGACTTTAGCCGATACCTTGAGAAATTTGACTGTAACCGTTTCGGTGTGCTGAATTTCAATCATTACCATTGCCATCCTCCTTCTGTGGCACCGGCAGCGACACGCGCACGCCGTCCTTGTCGATCACAACCGCCGTGCTGACGGGGATGACTAGCGCGGCGAATATCGCCATCATTTGGGCGTGGGCGCGTAGGGCGTTCAGGCTGGGGGTGGGATCGGTCACCCCACGCACTCCCCACCTTGGGCGCGCTTCTTCCGGTCATGCGCTGCCCAAAATTCACGCATCCGCTGCTGTTCCGCCATGCGTTCATCATAGCGAGCAGTGGTAATGTTCATGCGATTGGCAACGGTCGGATGCGCCTCAATCAGCCACGGCCAATCATCCCATTCCATATCGGTCAGGCTCATCCAATCTTCGCCATCGTAAACACCATGCAGCTTGTTCAGTTCGACCTCGGCATGGCGGCAATCGTGGTGCCAAGTACCTGACCAAAAATCGCCACCGACTACGCCAGCGATCACAAGTGCGGGCTTGCCAGCTTCTATCGTTTTGGCGCAGCTATCGCATGGCCGGGCTTTGCGGATGCTTTTGACTTCGCGCTCGCTATACATGCTCACCCCACGCACTCCCCAACCTGAGCGCGCCAGCCATTCGCGGCGGCGGTGGCTTCGATCTCCGCAAGCGTCATCACTGTCGCGCGGGTCATGCGCTTCCCGTAGGTGGTGATGATGTAAAATTGCGCGTGGAAGGTGTCGCCATTGATCGCAGGCGCGGGCGGGGTGTGGGCGGGGGCGGTTTGGTGTTCTTTGTTCACCCGTAAAAACCTTTACACAGGGCTCAATTGCGCGCGTCCCTGCGGTGTCCGGCGCGTCGGAAAACTGGTGCCCGGCATCTTTCACCCCGCCGGGCTGGGGCTTCCACATGACTGGTCCGTGTCCGGTATGAGCGATGTCAAAAAGGAATGTCGTCGTCTATGGCGGGCGGCTGCAATGCTTCACGGCGCAACCGCAGCGCGTCATCAATCGCCTGGTACAATTCGGGATAAGCCGCTTGCAGTTCGGTGATCCTGGGCAACCGGCCCGCGATAAAGGCATCAAGTTTGGCAATGTCAGGTGCGCGCCCGATTGTCGCAACGGTGTGCGCGGCGAATTTCTCGGCTTCGGCTTTTTGTGCGTCAGGGTCGGGCTGGGCAATCTGGCGCACTTCGGCATTGATCGTACCAACACGCATCAACGCGCGCTTGCCCTTGGTCTGGCTGACTGCGATTTCAATCGGGTTGTCGATATGGCTGACGGCACGGATGCGAATGCCACCGACTTTTACGCCTCCCCATGTCACGTTGGGGTCAGTGTAGAGCGTCACAGAGCGCCCGATGAATTGCTGGCTGTCATTGATGCCCCAAAGCTGGGTAAGTGCCCGCGTCATCGTCTTGCAGGGCTTCCACGGTTTGTTGTCATCGCCATCGAAGAAGATCGCGACGGGCTGTTCTTTGGCCGACTGATTAACGTGGACATCGCGGATATGGATTGTGCGATCGCCGCCCACGAGGTCGTCAGCATTTAGCTGGTCGGACTTCGGTTGGATCACTTTGGAAAGGTCGGCCATTATACAAGCTCCTGCACTTCCCGGCGCTCTGTCGGGATCAAATCGGGGTTGGTTTCCAGCGCTTCGAGATAAGCGCCGTGCAATTTCATCAAGCGCGCCTCTGCATCGCCGCACACTTCGATGATGGCGTTTTGGATCACATCGTCAGGCCAGACTTGCATCGGGATCATCGGCAACCCACCCGAGTAGCTAATCAAGTCAACGCGGGTTAGATTGGCAACCAGCATTCCGGTCTGGCACTGCAACAGAAAATCGGTCGGCGTGGTGCTGCCCATGTGCCATTCCACGATGGTCTGAATTTGGTATTTCTGCCGGCGCGATTTGGCTTCGATTGCTGCCGTGCGATCCTCGATCAAACCGTCTGGCGAATATCCGAGAGTAAAGCCCCATTCGTCATTGGTGATAAAGCCGATCTGCTCGACCTGGCTGAAATGCTTGGCGTAGAGGTTGCGCGCCTCGACTTCATCTTCGTGGCCGCGCAACATATCGTCACTGTAAAAATGCGGCTCGACATAGCATGTGACACGTTGGGCCAGCAATTCCCACAAGTGTTGCCGGGCCTTTTCATCAGCGGCGGCTTTGAGCGTTTTGGGTGTCATGATAAGGCGCATTTCTGACGCGGTAATCAGCCCAATGCGCAAGTCTGCCCACTCCTGCGAGCCTTGCAAAACATCGTGATACCGAACAGCCATCACTTGCCCTCCCGCGCCAACCAGCGCCGATAAGCCTCAGGATTAACCCGGCTATGCGGAAAGCGCCGATCGTAACGCGCCATCGGTTGCAGCGGTGTCAGGTCGATTGTCGGGCGGGCGGTGCGGTGGAATGTGGGGGTCATCACGGCGTCACTCCTGCGATAAAATAAATGAGCCCGCACATCAGCGCGAACGCCAGACCGGTGGGCCATTCTTCGGTGATGGCGAGGCGGATCAGGTGGCGGCGGGTCATGTCAGTTCGCCAGCGTCAAAACGGCAACATCAACCTCGGCATAGCATTCCGGCGCAGACGCAAACCGCTGGCCCGGTGCCGTGATGTCTGCAACCAGGTGGCCGCTGATCTGCAAGTCATCGTTTTCGATGCGCTCGATCAGGGTTTCGGCATAAGTGTGCGAGCCGGGCCCATCGAAACGGATAGTGAAATTGTGGCGCGCGCCTTTGAACGTCGCGCTTGCCCAGTCGGTTTCGCTGTGGCTGCAGATGCGACCGCGTGGGTAGCAGGCGTCGAACATGGCTTGTGCGATCTGGACGCCTGCGGGGATGGTTTGGGTGGTCATGCTGCAATCCTCAAGGCGGCATCATACCGAGCCTGCACCGCCATAAACGCGGGACGCCGGGTCAAGATGCTGATAATCTGAAACCGTTTGTCCCGGCGCCGCGTCGTAACCGACATGCGCGGGCCATCGTAGGTTGCGATCAAGCCATAGTGCGCGGCATAGACCGGCGCGGGGCGGGTGTAATTGACCGGCAGACGAATGAGCCGGTGCGCGATCTTTTCGGCGCGCGCTTCGATCTGCGCATAGGCGGTGTGCCATGCGGTGATTGCGGCCAGAAGTTCGTTCGGGGTGGTGGTCATGCTGCCACCTGCTGGGTTTCGAGAATCACGAGGCGCGCGTTGATCGCGTCGGCCAACCGGCGAAGGGTGGCTTCATCCGCAAAGATCGTCAGGCCATCAATGTTGACCACGTTGGTGCCGCAATATGGCGTCCGAAGCGCCTTGCAGAATATTTTGGTGTCGGCATCGGTGTGGATGTTGCAGGTTATGGTGGTCATCGTCTCGACTCCAAGGCTCGTTTGCCGTTGCACCCTGATTACGAAACCCGAAATAACTTTGCAAGCGGAAATTTCGGAAATTGAAATTTTCTGTTGCAATCGGCTTTCGGATAACGTAGCAAACTGAGCCATGATGACACCAAGACAAATCATCGACGCGCTTGGGGGTACCGGCAAGGTAGCTGATGCGCTTGACCTCACACCATCGACCGTTTCGACGTGGAAAACTGCGGGGAATATTCCGAAATGGCGAATGGATGGAATCCGCAAACTGGCCCGCAAGGCTGGCGTCGATGTTGATCACATTGAATCCGCACAACCATAGGGGGAAACCAATGACGACACCGACCACTGGCCACAACAGCGGCGACGAATCCGACAGACTGCGCCTCCTGATCGAGCGTGTGGAAAGATTGGAAGAGGAAAAGAAGGGCATCGCCGACGATATCCGCGACACTTACGCCGAGGCCAAAGCAACAGGCTACGACGCAAAAATCATGCGCGTGATCGTCCGCCTGCGCAAAATGAAACCCGACGACCGGCGCGAGATGGACGCCATTCTCGAAACGTACAAATTCGCGCTGGATATGGATTGACCGGCGCCAGGGGAGGAAAACCAATGACACCTGAATTTGTAATCGCCGTTGAATCGGTCGCGCTCGTTGCTGCTGGTGGGTTCGTCGGCTGGGTCATGCGAAAGGCGGAAAACACCGAAGCCTTTCGCGACGATTTCGCCAAGCTGGAAAAGCTGGCCGACAATCGCCTGACCGAGCTCAATGTCGCGATCGAAGCCAATGCCGCCAAGGATGAGCAGATCACAAGCCTGATCACACAACGCAACGGCTATTACACGCGCGTCAAGGCGATGCGGACCGCGCTGGATAAGCACGAGGCAGCCGAACGCAAACGCCAGGCGCAACGTGTCGCGGCGTCGGCTGCGGCTGCGGCAAAGCGTCGGGCGAAGTGACCACCATCCTAATCGGCGCAGTCTCAGGCATCATCGGTCTGTGCGTGTTCGGCCCGGCGATTCGGGCGATGATTGAGTTTAGGGGGCGGCTGTGAGGGTTGAAACGATTGGCCGCGCAACGCTTTATCTGGGGGATTGCAGGGACGTGCTGCCGATGCTGGGGGGGGGTGGACGCTGTGGTTACTGATCCGCCGTATGGGATTGGTGAAAGCGCTGGCAAAGCTAAGACGCGCACCAGTGGCCTGACCAGCAAGGTGCGCAATGCCCAAATCTATCGGCAGAACTATGGCGACGATAGCTGGGACGATAAGCCGATTGATGATGACCTGATTGCCGCCGTCCGCGCTGCAGGCAAATGGCAAATCATCTTTGGCGGCAACTACTATACGCTACCGCCGACCAAGTGCTGGCTCGTTTGGGACAAGCTGAACGGAGAAACAGATTTTGCCGATTGCGAACTGGCATGGACCAATCTGCAGAAGGCTGTTCGCCGCATCACATACCTGTGGAATGGCTGTATGAGGGCAAACGGTGAAACCAGAGACGGCCACCCGACGCAGAAGCCTATTGGCGTCATGAAGTGGTGCATCGGCCATTTGCCAGATACTGCGGCAACCATCCTCGACCCCTTCATGGGCAGTGGCACCACTGGCGTTGCAGCCGTGCAAATGGGGCGAAACTTCATCGGCGTGGAAAGGGAAGAGCGTTATTTTGACATCGCCTGCCGCCGCATCGAACAAGCTCAGCGACAAGGCGACTTGTTCATCGCAGCCACAGCCTAACACCTAACCAAATCCACCCGCGCTTTTGCCCCCGGCGCGGGTGTCAGGGGCGCCGATCTGGCCAAGGTTGGCGCCCCGCATTGGGGGATATACGGGGAACGAAAATGGCGTGGAACACCTGCTGCAACTTCACCAATGCATCACTCAGAGCGTCGGATTACAACCACTTCACAGCCATGCGCAAAGGCAGCATGCGGCTTCACAAGGCCATCATGGATGCCCAGGCTTTGCGTTTTCCACCAGCACCGCGCGTGGTTCTGGTTGTTGAAATTCGATGGATGCCGCCGAAGTCTGATAAGCCGATCACGCTCGATGATGTCAAGGCAGCGGTGGCGCGGTATTACAATGTCGGTGTCTCGGATTTACGCGCGGGGAATCGCAACAAAACTGCGGTTAGAGCGCGGGCTGTGGCGATGACGGTCATACATAGACGTGGGAATTCGTATGCTGCGATCGCGCCATGGTTCGGGTTCGCCGATCATACGACTGTGCGGCATCATATCTTGCGGCTGGTTGGGCGGCTCGGTGCTGATGAGGCTGAGCTGATTGAGCGTTTGGCGCCGGAGATAGAACATGAAACCGCTTGAAATCTTGGCCATCCGCCACCGTCGCGAGCAATGGCGCCGGGACCGAAATGCAGCCATCCGCGCGACTATACACGCGAAAATGCCGCGCGCTTGGGTCATGCTGGAGTATGGCGCGAGTGCTACGGCTTATGCGCAGATTGCCGGGCAGTATCATGCGGCATGACCAATTCCCGCCAACCCCGCCACCAAGCCCCAAAGCGCACGAAACAGGCCATGCGCATGTCCGCGTTTCAGATTGTGCAGATGGGTGTGCTTGATCGGCTGAACGCGGCGTCGATTGCCAAGTCGAGCGGTATGGCGGTTGGGGATGTGGAGCGGATGATTGCTGAGCGGCGGGAGAGGGAGGGGTGAGAAAACCAGTCCCCCTTGAAATCGACATACAGTCCGCGTTCAAAAAGCGCCTGTATTACACCGCCCCGCGCATCAAAGTCGTGGCTATCCCCAACGCCGGCCGCCGCACACCATGGGAAACCCGCCAGGCGAAAAAGGAAGGTCTGGCAACCGGCTTTCCCGATCTACTGTGTCTCTGGCCCGGAGCTGGTGTGGCGATGATCGAATTTAAGCGCCCCGGTGGCCGCACAAGCGATAATCAACGCGAGTGGCACCAACGCCTTGCCGACATGGAGCATCGCGTCTGTGTGGCCTACAGCGTCAATCAGGCTATCGATTTTCTGCGGTCGTGTGGGGCGCCGATTATGGAGCAGGCTTGCGTGAAAGCGCTGCCAAGCGCATTGTAAAAGACCCGGGGAGCATGGCGAGTGCTCTACCCGGATCTGACATCTAACCAAGTGGGGACTGGCCGATGTACGCTGACGACTTTACAATGACCGACACGGACGCGCAAGCCTATGCGCGCGATCTTGCCACAGACACGCCAGCGCGGCGATGGTGGCATTTGCCCTACAATGACCCGCTGATCGCCACGGCGCTTAAAACCGACACCACAGAGCCGCACGCCTGGTATGCGCTCTGGCCGTTCCGCTATCTCATGCACGTTGTTGACGGTGAACCAGTGCGCCACCTGATCCTGGGCGCCCATCCAGCCCCGCGCGTGATCGACGGCATCGATCCCGATTGGCTGGCCATCAAGGAAGTGATAGCGTGGGAACCCCGCACGAACAAAGTATGGCTCCCGGAAACAGCTTGGGCGATGGGCGAATGGCGGGATTCTCGATTGGTAGGCGAATTGTCAGATAGCTGCAACACCGTGTTTTCGGACCCTCGCGCGTTTTTCACCGCATGGGCTGGGGAACGGGCGCGGTGGATTGCTATGCGCGAGGCGTGTGCTGTGCATGATACGCGGGAGCCTTGCTTGATGCCTGGCTCGCTGATCGTGGGGGACATCGGGCGCATTGCGTGGCCAATCTATTCAATGCCCGCCCGGTTCAAAACCATCGGCATCAACCCGCGCGACGTCAACCGCGCCATTTTCAATTTCGTGCACCTGCCTCAGGCGGTGGGGAGTAGCGATGGCCAGCGTGGATGACAATATCGTTGATATATTCGAGCCCTACGCGCCTTATGAAGGCGAGGGCCCGCCATCGACCTTCCCACTTCTCAGCATAGCCGAAATCGAAGCACTGCCGCCCCCACGGTGGCTTGTGCATGAGGCTATTGCCGAAGATGGCATATCGATCATCTATGGTGATCCTGGCGCTGGAAAGTCGTTTGTGGCGCTTGATATGTCGATCAGGATCGCGCTGGGCATCGACTGGTTCGGCCGCAAGACACAAAAAACCGGCGTCCTCTATATCGCCGGCGAAGGCTCACGCGGCGTCGGCAAACGTCTGACCGGCTGGCGCATCAAGCACGGCCTCGACAAGATCGATGCGCCGTTCATGCTGCTGCCAATGGCCGTGCAATTCCTCGAAGCCGATGACGTCAACAAGCTGCTGCGCACTATTGATGAAGCGATGATCCGCGCGGCCTATGACATTGGCTTGATCGTCATCGACACAGTTTCCAGATCGATCGCCGGGCAGGATGAGAACGGGCAGGAAACCATGTCGGCGTTTGTCAAAGCCTGCGACAAAGTACGCAGTCACTGCGGCGGCGCGATCATCGGAATTCACCACAGTGGCAAAGACAAAGAGCGTGGGATGCGCGGCTCAACCGTGTTGCTAGGCGCCTGTGACGCCGCGATCCGCCTCTCTAAATCCGAGCGCACTGTTACCCTGGAATTCGAAAAACAGAAGGATGCGGAGGAAGCGCGCCCGGTTTTTATAAACCTCGAGCCGGTGTTTTGGGACGTCGGCAATTTTGGTGCATCGGAGGAAATATCAACCCTTGTTCCTGTGCTTGCAGAGCGTTCGGCAGAGGGTGCGGACGTGCTTTCGATGATGCAGATCAGGGAGGCGTTCGCCGCGCTGGCTGATGCATGGGCGGCTGGAAAACCACTCTCGAACAAGCCTCAGACGCGCTCCGATGGCAGGTATGCGCCGCTTATTTTCAGCATAAAATTGGGGGGCAGTGCAGACGTTTGGAAGGAGGCAATCACGCAATGGCTGGCGAATGATGCGCTTGAATATGAGATGTACGACAAGAAAACCAAGCGGTTCGGAATTCGCGTTTTGAATCCGATTTTATGACCATCAATCCCCCTTAAACTCCTTGGCGGAAGTCTAGCGGCAGTCTTTCGATTTGGCGGGGGTTGTATATCTAAGTCATTGAAATTGCTTGCGGCGGAAGTCCGAGAGAGTAGCGGAAGTCGTATATCTAAGTCGTTGAAATTATTAGCGGGGGTTTGGCGGAAGTCTACCCCTCTCTCTACGAGAGAGTTGCGCACGGGGCGCAAACTCTCCTCCGAGAGAGCAGGGCGGACAAGGGCCCATTGCACAACCCGCAACACCATGGTATTTACCCGTCAGACAGTTTCCAGCCCACGAGGTAAGACGATGCTCAAGCCCACCAGCTACACCCCGAAGTCGAGCACCCCGATGCAGTCCACCAGTGTCGGCAGTGGCTCGCGTCCGACGACCAGCAAGATTGCGCTGCAATCGACCGCGCCGACTGAGCCGCACACGCTGGGCCGCGCGCCGAGCGGTTGGCTGAAATAACGCAAAAATAGCAGGCCGGTAGCAATGGCGGGCAAAGGGTCGCCCAAAGGGGTCAGACAGGGTGGTCGCCAAAAGGGGACACCCAACAAGACAACCCTAGCCCGCCAAGCTGAGATAGCCGCGCAAGGGCTCACGCCGCTGGATTACATGCTGAGTGTCCTTCGCGACACCAACGAAAACCCAACCCGGCGCGATGACATGGCCAAGGCCGCAGCACCCTACGTCCACCCCAAACTGGCCACCACGACGCACAAGGGCGATGAGTCGGCCCCGCTGGTGCACGAGATCAGGCGCACGGTGATCAAGCCTTGACCGTCCTGACCATCCCGACAGCGGCGGTGTTCGAGCCCTTGCTGCACACATCGCGCTACAAGGGCGCGCGTGGCGGGCGCGGCTCTGGCAAGTCGCATTTCTTCGCAGGGCTGGGTGTCGAGAGTTGCTTGATGCGGCCAGGCACACGCGGGCTGTGTGTGCGTGAAATCCAGAAGAGCTTGCGCGAATCTGCCAAGCGTCTGATCGAGGACAAAATCACAGAGTTTGGCATCACAGATCAATTCGGGCTGTTGGCCAATGAGACGCGCACACCGGGCGGCGGCATGATCAGCTACGTCGGCATGCAGGATCACACCGCCGAAAGCATCATGAGCTTTGAGGGACTGGATTGGGTGTGGGTCGAGCAAGCCGAGACATTGAGCGCGCGATCGCTTGAAATCCTGCGCCCGACCATCCGTAAGCCCGACAGCGAGCTGTGGTTTAGTTGGAACCGACGCCGCAAGACCGACCCTGTGGACATGCTGCTGAGCGGCGACAACCTGCCTGCCGGTGCCGTGGTGGTTGAAGCGAATTGGCGCGACAATCCATGGCTGCCCAAGACGCTGATCGATGAGCGCGAGTATGATCAGGTCAACAACCCCGACACCTATGGGCATGTGTGGGAGGGCGAATATATCGGTGTCGCGAAGGGCGCATACTATGCCAGCCAGCTCGGCGCGGCGAAGCGTGAGGGGCGCATCGGTCGCGTGCCAGCCGACCCGTTGCAGGCTATCCGCGTCTATTGCGATCTTGGCGGAGAATCGCGCACTGCCGATGCCTTCACGATGTGGGTTGTGCAGTTCGTCGGCCGCGAAGTGCGCGTGCTGGATTATTACGAAGCGCAGGGCCAGCCAGCCGCGTTTCACTTCGCGTGGTTGCGTGAGCGCGGTTATGATCGGGCGTACATATACCTGCCGCACGATGGCACACAACAGCATGGGCCGAACGCGACGACGTGGGAGAGCGCATTCAAGGCGGCGGGCTGGTCTAAGGTCGATGTCATCACCAACATGGGTGCTGGTGCGGCGCGGCAGAGGATCGAGGCCGCGCGCAGGTTGTTCCCGGCGATCTGGTTCAACGAGGACACAACACAGGCCGGGCGTGACGCGCTGGGCTGGTATCACGAAAAGAAGGACGATAAGCGCGATGTTGGCCTGGGCCCGGAGCATGACTGGGCATCGCACGGCGCAGACGCCTTCGGGTTGATGTGCGTGGCTTACGAGGCACCCAAGATCAAGCGCGAGGGCGAGTATAAGCGGGAGGTTTACACGGTGGGCTCGGATGAGCCGGCAACCGCGTGGTTGGGGAGATGATCCGCTGGCTTCTCAGCATGTGGGCACCCCGCTGCATCTACCCCACCTGTCGCGGCGTGGACTGCCTCACCACCTGCGATCGGGACAGCGCGCCGTGACCACGTTCTCCGAGTTCGAGTATTACTCCGTCCTCCACGACGCCAACGTCGCGCGCGTATCGATCATCGACCCGCACGGCGCGGAGTTCTTCATGATTGTCGAACGCGACGAGAAAGGCTATCGTGACCGCCGCAATGATGCGATTGATGCGTGTGTCGAAGCCATTGAAGCGGGGTGCGCGCCTGGGGAAGTGAGATTGCGATGACACCTGCGCGCGTTATAGGCTGGTCCATCGCGGCGCTGCTGGGCTCACTTGCTGCCTTCGCGGTGATCACCGTCACCATGCTCGCCTGCGCGTTCGTGCGCCTGATCTGATGGCTTGGGACGCATCACAACCCCGGCCCAATGGCAAGATCAGCCTGCCGCCCACCGATGCAGGCATGAACAAAGTCGCGCCCACCACGATCAGCCCCGCCGACGACAAAGGCAAGATGCTCGGCGACACCGACGAAGCTATCGACGACGAAAAGCTGCTGGAGCGCATCCGCAAGCGCATGCAGTTGTGCGTCAAGCGCGAGAGTGGCAACCGCAAAGCCGCGCTCGAAGATCGCAAGTTCAAGGCCGGCGACCAGTGGCCTGCCGACGTGGCAGCACAGCGCAACACCGACAAGCGGCCCTGCATCACGATCGACGTGACTGGCACGCTGGTGCGCCAGATCACCAACCCGATGCGCGAGAACCGGCCAGGCATTCGCTTTTCGCCCAACGGCAGTAAGGCGAGCAAGGAGGCGGCGAAGGTGCTGGCCAGCATCGTGCGCAAGATCGAACACGATTGCGCCGCTGACATCGCCTATGACACCGCCGCCGATGACGCGGTGACCAGCGGGTTCGGCTATTGGCGCTACCTCACCGAATGGGAGGCGCCGGACAGCATGTTTCAGACGATCGTGGTCAAGCGGGTGCGCAACCCCTTCACGATCTACCTCGACCCATACCACCAAGAGCCAGACGGATCGGATTCGCGCTTTGCGTTCGTGACAGAAATGGTGCCGCGCGAGGATTTTGAGGAAGAATATCCCGACGCGATGCCAGTTCCGTTCATGGAGGGTGGCGCGGGCGAAAACCTCAAGGACTGGTCGGGCAAGGACTCGGTGCGGGTTGCCGAATACTTCGAGATCAAGACCGAAAAGCGTACGTTGATCCGCCTCGACAATGGCCATGTCGGGTGGAAGGACGAACTCAACGACATGATGGCGGCGAAGGTGAAAGCCACACCATCGATGGTTGTCGAAGAGCGCGAGTCCGAATGCCCGACAGTCAAATACTACAAGGCGACCGGTGTTGAAGTGCTTGAGCGGTCGGATTGGCTCGGCAAGTGGATTCCCATCGTCAAAGTCATCGGCAACGAGATCGACATCGAGGGCGACGTGAAGTTGTCCGGCGTGATCCGCGCCGCCAAAGACCCGCAGCGCATGCTCAACTATTGGGAGACGAAGAACACCGAAGCGGTTGCGCTCGCTCCCATTTCGCCCTGGCTGGTCGAAGAGGGCCAGATCGAGGGCCACGAACGCCAGTGGAAAAACGCGAACACGAAACCCATGCCGTACCTGTCCTACAAGGCGACGTCGGTATCGGGCAAACCCGCGCCACCACCACAGCGCCAGCCGTTCGCAGGCGTGCCCGCTGGCATCCAGCAGGGCATGGAGAACAGCCGCCAGCATATCCAGATGGCGTCGGGCGTGATGCTCGGCAGACTCGATCCTGCCCAGCAAACGAAGGTGAACGACGAGAGCGGCGTTGCCATGCGCGAGTCTCGGCGCACCAGCGACATTGGCGCCTTCCACTTCGCGGACAACTTCGACCGATCGCTGCGCCACGGCGGAAGGATCATGCTCGACTTGATCCCGAAGGTGTTTGACGAAAAGCGGATGTATGCGATCGAGCGCGAAGACGGCGAGCACGAAATGGTGCAGTTTGACCCGCACGCACCTGTCGCACACGCCGAAGTGGTCAAGAGCCAAGGCGAGCCACCGGTTCAGACGGTCAACCTCAGCTTGGGTGCGTATTCGGTCACCGTTACGACCGGCCCGAACTACGCCACCAAGCGCATCGAGGCTGCGGCGAGCATGATGCAGTTCGCCAAGAACCTGCCGCATTCGGCAGCGCTGATCGCCGACCTGATCGCGAAATATCAGGATTGGGATGGCGCCGAAGAAATGGCAACGCGCCTGGCCAAAGCTGTGCCCGCCCAGTTCCTGACTGCCGATCAGAAGGACATCCCGCCGCAGGTGCAGGCGATGATTCAAAACCTCGAAGCGAACGTGAAACAGCTTCAGGGCCAGTTGCAGCAGGCCATGCACGCGCTCAACGAAAAGGGCGAAGACCGGAACATCGCGAAAGACAAGATCGAAAAGGATTTCATGGTCAAGCTGCTCGGCGTCATTCAGAAGTCCGAAGACGCCGGGGCAAAGCTGGAATTGGAAAAGGTGCAGACGCTCATCGACCTTGTGCACAAGGTGGAGGGCCGCGCAGACGAACACCACAACACCGAACAAGCGCGTGTCGATGCGCAGGCTGAACGGCAGGATAAGCCCGAAAAGCCAAAGCCCAAGCAGTGATATTGCGCCCGCTTGAAAATCGGATTATACACCAGATCACCGCTTCGTGCGGGATGGCTCACCGGAGGCCGCGATACAGTCGCAATCCGGGTGTTGGTCAGATGACCACAACCTCACCGGAAGGAAGCCGGGTCAGCACCGAGTGCAACCTCAAAGGAACTCAGCATGCCTGATGTGACAGCCATTGCCATGTCCGACGCCCAGCCGAAAGCAGGCCCTGCTTTGTCGGCTACTTCTGACGCGCCAGTGATAGACATCACTCAGAACACCGCCGCCGATGCGCAAGCCGCAGCGGACGCACAAGCAGCCAAGGACGCCGAACAGGCCGCAGCAGACGCGGGCGGCGACGATGACCAAGGCGGCGATGATGGCGATCCCTCTGTCAAAACCCGCAACGACAAGCGCGTGCCGGTGGGCGAAGTCACCAAGGCCCGCGCGAAGGCTCGCGATGCAGAGGCCCGCGCCGCCGCCGCAGAAACCGAACGCGCCGCGCTCGCCAAGTCGCTGGAAGCGCTGACCACCAAGAAGCCCGAAGCGCCAGCCGACAAGCCGCAGCGCGCGAACTTCTATGATCCCGCAACCTTTGACGCCGCGCTTGACGCATGGACAGATGCGCAAATCGAGAAGGCGCGCGTCGATGCGGTGCAGACGGACAGGCATGAGCGCCAGCAACAGGCCGCTCGGCAGCAGCAGGAGCGCCTGGCCGACAACTACCGCACGAGCGTTGAAACCTTCAAGGCCGAGCACGCCGACTTTGACGAGGTTTTCACCGAGACACTGCCGATCAGCCCCAACATGGCTATGGCCATCGCGGAATCGGACAAGGCCGCAGAGCTGTCCTACTGGCTGGGCAAGAACTCCGACGAATGCGCGCGCATTCACGCGCTGACCCCGGTCAGGCAGATTTATGAACTCGGGCGGATCGAGTCCCGGCTTGGTGCGGCACCTGCTGCGCCAGCCTTAAAGCCCAAACCCGCGCCAATCCGGCCGCTGGGCCAACGCTCGGGCGAATCCGGCAAAAACCTGTCCGAGATGTCAACCGACGAATACGCCGCCCACCGACAAGCCCAACTCAATGCGGAGCGGCGCGCTTCGCTGCAATGACGTAAAGGAAAATTATGTCCACCAACGCCCTGCTGTCGCCGTCGCTCATCACCAAGGAAACCCTTGTGATGCTCGAAAACAACCTTGTCGCCGCTGGCAAGGTCAATCGCCAGTTTGAAAACCAGTTCGTCAAGATCGGCAGTTCGCTAACCGTTCGCAAGCCGAACCGGTTTACGGTGACGTCAGGGCCTGGGCTTTCGATCCAGAATATCACCGAACCTTCGACCTCGATCACGGTCAGCAACCAGAAGCACGTCGATTTCCAGTTTTCGTCGCAAGATTTGACGCTGACGATCGAGGAATTCAGCGAGCGTTATTGCAAGCCAGCCGCTGCCGAACTGGCCAACCAGCTCGACTTTGACATCCTGACCAACACGTTCAGCTTTTCCAACCTTGTCGGCACGCCTGGCACCGTGCCCGCGTCGTTCGGTGCGCTCGCCGCTGTTGGTCAGCGCATGGACGAACTTGGCGCACCGCAGGATGGCCGCACGCTGATCCTGAACCCGGCCGCATATTGGTCGATGGCAACCGCGCTGATCACGCTCTACGTCAAATCGGTCGCGGAGCCGGCGCTCAAGGGCTTTCTCGCCAACATCGCCAACTTCATGATCTTCATGGACCAGAACGTGCAGCAGCACACCAACGGCAACTATGCCGGTGCTGGCGTGGTCAATGGTGCGGGCCAGACCGGTTCGAGCATCGTCACCAACGGCTGGACCGCCAGCAAGACCAACCTGCTTGTACCGGGCGACGTGATCACGATTGCCGGTGTCTATCAGGTCAGCAGCAAGTCGCCGCGCCAGTCCACCGGCGCGCTCAAGAACTTCACCATCACGTCGGCGGTGTCGTCCGATGCAAGCGGCAATGCGACGATCGGCATTTTCCCCGCGATCACCACCACCGGCGCCTACCAGAACGCCACAGCCGCGCCAGCCAACCTTGCGGCTGTCACGGTCATTTCGGGCAATGCCAACACCGCCTATTTCAACAACATCGGGTTTTGCAAGGACGCGATCGGGCTGGTTACGGTGCCGCTTGAATTGCCCGAAGGTGTCGATTTCCGGGCGCGCGAGATGTACAAGGGCATTTCGATGCGCATCATTCGCGCTTATGACATCAACAATGACGTCTTCCCGGCGCGTATCGATATTTTGTACGGAACGACCCAGTTCTACGATGATCTCGCGGTTAGGTTGACGAACTGATGTCTGTCCACGACGCCTTGGGCCGCAAGAAAATGCCGCAGGGGTGGAAATCGCCCCTCAAGCAAAAGCTCTATCGCGTCGTGGTCGAGGCGCGCGGCGAGAAAGAGCCTTTGGCTGTCACGCCAGGGGTGACGGAAGACGTCGCGCAGGAGTTCGCCGCAGCCATGCGCGCGATGATCATCAAAGGCCTCGAAAAGAATTGGTCAAATCCGACCGTCGTTCTCTGTCACACATAAGGAGCCCCAACCATGGGCATTGTCACTGCCACCGTTAACCCGAATGTGCCGACCACTAGCCAGATCACCAACGGCGATCCGGGCGGCGAGGTTGTCTTTCCCACCGCAACCACGCCCGGCGCGTTCTTCGGCGGCACTCCGATCGTTCAGCCCGCCTCGCAGGGCAGTTTGCGCGGCGTGGCGGGCACGATTACCGTTCAGGCGGTGACGGTCACAGCAACCTCTGTGGCTCCGAACACGACCGCCGAACAG
This sequence comes from uncultured Alphaproteobacteria bacterium, assembly GCA_903928515.1. GTDB lineage: Bacteria > Pseudomonadota > Alphaproteobacteria > Micropepsales > Micropepsaceae > CAIYRG01. Next base: position 16,809 of record CAIYRG010000367.1, read on the forward strand.
ACATTCACGGTTACAGCGGCAATCGGCGCATTTGTCATCGCGCAGAAACCCACGGTGGACGCCGGTATCTCCATCGTCGGCGCGCGCGTGACCACGACCAACACTGTCGGCCTGACCTATGCCAACGACACGGCAGCAACGATCACTCCGACCGCAACACAGACCTACACTTTCGAGGTTATCCCGGCTGCAATGACGATCAGCGCCACGTTGTCGCCATCGGCAGTGGGCCCCAATGTGTTTGCCGAACAGCTTTTCACGGTGAACGGCGTCCCGGCAGGCTCGGCGGTTGCAGTCAACAAACCGACCGCTCAGGCGGGGCTCGGCATTCTCGATGCGCGTGTGGTTTCGGCGGGCCTTGTCGGCATCACGTTCGGCAACTTCACCGCCGCGACGATCACGCCCACGGCATCGGAAAGCTATTTGTTCTTTGCCTCGGCCGAAGTGGATATTGCGCCCGTGTTCAAGGCGCTGACCGCTGCTTTGACCCCGGTTTCGGTTGCGGCCAACACCAGCGCCGAGCAGACTTTCACGGTTCCCGGCTTGCTGGCCAACAGCCAGGTATTCGTCAACAAACCGAGCGCCACGGCGGGGCTCGGCATTGGCGGCGCGCGTGTCTCTGCGGCGAACACGCTGGCGATCAATTTCGTCAACAACACCGCCGCAGCGATCATTCCGCCAGCCGAAACCTATACCGTCGGCTTTTTCCCCGGCGCCGCCCCGGCTGCTGGCTCCACAACCTCCTACAATTCGCAGATGGCCGGCTCGGATCACGCGGCGCTGGTTGCTCTTGGCTTGGTGGCCGCTCCATAGTATGCAGTGAGGCATGATCCGCTTCTGCACCCCATGCCTCGACCACAAAGTCGCCATCGAATACCTGATGAGCGCCTTGCATACCGAGAGACTGTTACTCGCCCGGTCCGTTGCCCACGAATGGTGCAACAGGCCGGGCGATCCTTTTGTGGCCAAGGCGCGCTCCACCATGGTTGCGGAGTTTCTGGCCAGCAAGGGCACAGACCTGTTTTTCCTTGACGACGATCTCGGATGGCCCGCCGAAAAGGTGCTGGAATTTATCGACCGCGATGAGCCTGTTTTGGCTGGGGTCTATCCGCAGAAGCTTGATGAGATCAGCTTTCCATGCTCGGTTGAAATGGGCGAGGATGGCGGCTTGATCGAGCGCGACGGGCTGGTCAAAGCTGTGCTGGTGCCGACAGGATTTCTGCGCATCAAGCGGTGGGTGCTGGAAAAGCTGTGGGACGAAGCGCCGCCCTATCGCGAGACCGACGCCAGCGGCAAGGTGCACGAATGCCGCGCGGTGTTCAACTCCGGGCCCGCAGCCGATGGGCAATGGTGGGGCGAGGATTTTGCCTTCTCGAACAGTTGCCAGATTGCTGGTATAGATATGTGGATAGACCCTGCTATCCCGTTCTATCATCGCGGGGCCAAGCGGTATGGTGCGCAGATGTCTCATTCGCTGGATGTGTTTCGGGACAAGGCGCGAAAGATGAAGGATAAAGCAGCATGACCGAACACCAGGAATACCCGCTGACGATGGCGCACCCGGCCTTCAAGGCGTCGCAGTCTCTCCCCGTTCCCGGCACAGAGAAGCGCAACGCGCAAGGCCATCCGATCCCCGGCACCTGCGACTACCAAGGCACGCCCGAACGCCTGCCACCGGTCACTGTAGCCAACGAGCAGGAGCGCGAATATTACGAGGCACAGGGCTATCGCGCTGCCGGTCATTCCGATCCCGGCGCCTATGCTGCCGCGCACTCGTCGGCGCCGCCTGCCAGTTATGTGCCGCAACGCTACCCGATGTGGGTCGAAGGCGTGCTATGCCACAACGAGGAAGACGAAGCGGCGGCGCTCGGGCTGGTCGATGACGACGCCGCGCCGGTCAGGAACAAAGGCGGGCGTCCGCGCAAGATCGTCGCAGAAGCGGCATGACCACCGCTCTCGACATCATCACCGGGGCCTATGGGCTCTTGGGCATCTATGGTGTCGGGAGCGCCATTGCCAGCCAGGATGCCCAGCTCGGGCTGTCTGTGCTGAACGACATGCTCGATAGCTGGTCGAACGAAAGCCTCACCACCTTCGCCACGCTGGAACAAAGCTTCACGCTGGTGCCGGGCGTGCAAAGCTACACGATCGGAGTGGGCGGCACGCTCAACATGACCCGGCCCATTCGCATCCTCGAAGGGCCGGGCACCGCCTATGTGCAGGACACAAACGGCAACAACTACCCGGTGGAAGTGGTGCCGCGCGACAAGTGGAATATGTACTCGAACAGGTCGATGCTGATCACGTCCGACTTTCCGACGATCCTGTTCTATGACAACCAATACCCGCTCGGCATAATCAACGTGGCGCCGTTCCCGACCATTGCCTACACGATGTTCTTCGACAGCTATTTGCAGCTTGCCGATCTGTCATCGCTAAACACCGCGATCAGCCTGCCACCCGGCTATGCGAAGGCGCTCAAAACCAATCTGGCGGGGGAACTTCACCCGTACTTCGCCGACAGCCAGCTTTCACCCGTGGTCATTGCGCAGGCGTTCGAGAGCAAGGGTAATATCAAGCGGTCGAATATGCGCGACGTCACGGCGGTGTTTGACGACGCGATCGTCAGCCGGGCGAACGTCAGCTACAATCCGTACACCGACAGCGTGGGCAGCTCTGTCGGCTCGCGATGAAACCGACCGAAACCCCTTTCCTCGGCATCGCCTACAGCTTGCGCTCGCAATCTCTTGCCGACCAACGCCTGATCAACCTCTACCCCGAAATCGTGGAAGGCAAGTCGGGTTCTGCGGCTGTGGGAGCGTTCTACGGGTGCCCTGGGCTCGATCTGGTGACAACAGTCGGCAGCGGTCCGATACGCGGCATGCTGGCACAGGAAGGCAATCTCTACGTTGTTTCGGGAAACGAGGCTGTCAGCCTGAACACGTCCTATAGCGCCACCAATCTTGGCACGTTGGCGACCGGTTCCGGGCCGGTCAGCATGATCAACAACACGACACAGCAAGCCATTTTCGACGGCGTGGGCGGATATTGCTATTCGGGCGGGACTTTCGCGCCCATCGCTCTGCCGTTCTCGAATCCGGGTGTCGCGGGCTACATGGACGGTTTCGGGCTGGTCAACGAGGTCGGAACCTTCAACCTCTGGCAGTCAAACCTGAATGACCTGACGACATGGGACGCGCTCAACTTCACTACAGAGGATGGGACTGCCGATAATGTCGTCAGCCTGATCGAATTCCACAACCAGTTTGCGCTGCTGAAAGAGGGTCACTTCTGCTTTTTCATCAACGCCGGGCTCAATGGTTTTGTGTTCCAACGGCTGGCGGGCGTCTATGGCGAAGTCGGATGCTCTGCTCCCTACAGCCTGTGCGAAATCGATGAAACAATGCTCTGGCTGGGGCAGAGTTCGCACGGCGGGAATACCGTCTATGCGATGAAGGGCTATCAGGAAGATCGAATTTCGACGCACGCGATTGAATTCGCCATGGACGGCTATGCGACGGTTTCCGATGCGATCGCGTTCACCTATTCGCAAGAGGGGCACAAGTTCTATGTGCTGACCTTCCCGACCGCTGGTGCAACGTGGGTGCTCGATCTGACCGCGACAAAGCGCATGGGCGTCCCGGCCTGGCATGAGCGGGCTTCGTTCGCAGCGGGCGAATTCGGGCGATATGCCGCCAACTGCTTTGCCTATTTCAACGGGGCTCTGCTTGTCGGGGATTACGCGAGCGGCAACATCTACAGCCTCGATCTTGGCAGCTTCACCGACAACGGCGCGCAACGGAAATGGCTGCGGTCATGGCGCGCGACGAACAAAAATATGTATGACGCCTTGCGCTTCAACTTCCTCGAAATGGCCTACCAGAGCGGCACCAACGTGCCGGACGGAACCAATCCTCAGGTCGTTTTGCGCTACTCTGACGACAGTTTCAAATGGTCTGCGGATCTGATCGGGGCGGCGGGCAAGACGGGCGAATACGCCAACACACTGCGATGGAACAGGCTCGGGATGACGCGGCGCGGGATGAACTTCGACCGCGTTTTTGAACTGTCATCGACTGACCCCTACATGGTTGCGCTGTTCGGGGCGGTGGTCGGATGAGTTCGACCGGCACCTCCACAGGTATGCCAAGCCTCACCGCGCCGATTGCCGCGCCCAATACAGGCATTATAGAGCGCGTCTGGTATCTGTTCCTGCAACAGGTCTGGACACGCACAGGCGGGGTTACAGGCGGCATTTTGGGTGTGCAGTCGGGCAGTTTGATGGACTATTGCGGAGACTCTGCCCCTGACGGCTATCTGGCGTGCGACGGTTCGGCGGTCAGTCGCTCCACCTATTCTCAGTTGTTCGGCGCGATCGGCACGACATGGGGCGCGGGCGACGGCTCTACCACGTTCAACGTGCCTGACTTTCGCGGCAAGTTTCTGTTCGGTGCAGACGGTACGCACACGGTCGGGAGCAGCGGCGGCACTTCAACGGCGACACTGGCAACGGTCAATCTTCCCGCGCACAATCACCCTGTCATCGATCCGGGTCACAACCACGGCGTCACCGACCCGCAGCACAACCACGCGATAACCGATCCGGGCCACAGCCACACGGCGCTGGCAGCGGCGAGCACGAACACTGCCGGTATTCTGGCGGGGTCGGGGGTCGCGGGCAACACCGGCACCAGCATCACCGGAATTACGGTCAACAACGCTTCAACCGGGGTTTCGGTCAATACCGGGACGACTGGCATCACGACCGGGAACACCGGATCGGGCACCGCTTTTCCCATCATCCCGCCCTATGCGGTCGTTTTGAAGTGCATCAAGACATGAAGCCCTTTGTCATCTTTTCGCTCCCTCGATCGCGCTCAGCATGGCTGTCGATGTTCCTGAGTTATCGGGGCTTGGTGGTTGGGCACGACATCGGCGCGGACGGCTTGAGTGTCGCGCAATTCATGGACCGCGTATGGCCCGGAACGTGCGAGACTGGCGCGGCGTTTGCGTGGCCGGTGATCCGCGATTTTCTACCGGGCGCAAAGTTCGTCACCGTGCGCAGGGACAGGGCTGAGGTTTGCGCGAGCCTGGCGCGCTTTGGCCTGACCGGGTACGAAGATGAAATGCGAATGAGAGACGCGCATATGGACGTCATAGAGCACCTGCCCGGCACGATCCGGTTTGAATACAGCGACCTGTCGAACGGCCAGAAATGCGCCCAATTGTTCACGCATTGCCTCGAAGTGCCGTTTGACCTGAAATGGTGGTGTCGGTTGGACGCGCTCAATATTCAGGTCGATATGGCCAAGCAGGTGCAAAAACTCATCGACAACCGCGACCAGATCGAAAGGCTTAAATCTGATGCTCGTGGTTGCCTCTGAGCCGTGGTCAAGTGAATGGTGGGCCGAAGCGCGGCCATTGGCTGAGGCGCATTTCAGTGAGACAGACGGCGACGACATCGAGCCGCGCCGCAAGTTCAAGCTGTCCGAACGCCTTATGGCCTTGATGTACGAGGCCGGGGCTATGCGCCTGATCACCGCGCGCCGCGACGGCGTGATGATCGGTTATCACACATGGCAGATTTCCGAAGATGTCGAGAGCGAGGGGCTTTTGGTCGCGTTCATGGGCGGCTGGTATTGCGCGCCGGACAATGCCCGCGCGGCTGTCGCGCTGTTTGATGAATCGGTGGCGGTGCTGAAATCGATGGGTGTGCAGTGCATTTTTCCGCACCACAGGACCAAGGGGCGCGGCGCAAATATTGGCAAGTTTTTTTTGCGTCGTGGTGCTATACCGATACAGACGACGTATTCTTTGTGGATAGGCGACTGATATGGCCAGCGTGACTCTCGGCGTGATTGGACTTGGCTCTGCGGCAATCGGCGCGGTTGGCGCTTCGAGCGCGGCCAATGCGCAAGAGGCGGCAGCAAACAACGCAACCGCCGTTCAGGAGCAAATGTATAACCAGACGGTTGCGCGCGAACAGCCGTATGTGGCGGCTGGCGGCAATGCTCTGACAGCATTGATGCAGGGCGAAGGGTTGGCGACCGGTCAGAGCGATCCGAACGTCGCGAACGGGTCTTTGTCGGCACCGTTCAACCCCGCGAACCTTGCGCAGACTCCGGGGTATCAGTTTGCGTTGCAGCAAGGCGAGCAGGGCGTTGCAGATCAGGCGAGCGCTACCGGTGGCGTGGGCGGCGGCAACACGCTCAAGGCGCTGACACAGTATGGCCAGGGCCTCGCCAGCACCACCTATCAGCAGCAGTTCAACGACTACCTTACGCAGCAGCAGCAGCAGTTCGGCAACCTTCAGACGCTGGCTGGATCGGGCCAGAATGCCGCTGCCAATCTCGGTGCGCTCGGGGCGCAGACTGGGCAGAATATCGGCAATAACATCATTGGCGCGGGCAATGCGTCGGCGGCGGGCACTGTTGGTGCGACCAACGCGATTACCGGGGGCATCAACAACCTGTCGAGCAACTATCTGCTGAGTTCGTTGCTTGGCGGCGGTGGAAGCGGCTTGTTTAGCGGGGGCGGCGGGACCAGCGTATTCAACGGCGGCGGTGCCGTTGGCGGGGCCTCGGCATAATGCCGGTCGATGCCTCCATCCCGCTCGCGATCAACCCGCAGCCGCAAAACCAACTTGCGGAGGTCTATGGCACTGCGCTCAAAATCAAGCAGATGCAGATCGACCAGCAGGAGCAGCAATATCAGGTGCAGCAGCGCAACGCATTGCGCTCGATCCTGACTGAGCCCGATGCGGTTGATCCAGGCACTGGGCGGATCAGCAAGAACGCTTTGTCGAAAGTGCTGCGGGTCGATCCTGCAACTGGCGAAAAACTGCTTTCGACCAACGCGCAAATTGATGAGCGTCTGGCGCAGGCCGATCACACGAAGAGCGAAACCTATGTCACCAAGCAGAAGCTCCTTTCGGAAGGCGCGGGTGCGTCGGTGGTGGCTTATGACGAGGCTCTGAAAGAGGGAAAGAGCCCCGACGCCGCAAGGCTGGTGGCGCAGCAGGTCTATACTGAACAACTCGAAAGCCTTGGCAAGTCTGGCATGTTCAGTGTGGACGAGATTGATAAATTGCCGGGCGATTTCGACCCGATTCGCACCCGTTCGTCTGCTTTGACGCTTGAGCAGGCGATCAAACAGCGCGAAACCGAAAGCCGCGAAAAGCAGACGGAGGCCGCTCTTGGCGAGCGCACGCGGCATGACAGGGTAACAGAAAAACGGGCTCAGGAAAGCGCCGACACCAAGGGCGAGCAAATCCTGACCGACCCGAAAACCAACACGCAATACATTTTCAACCCGACCGCCCCGGCCGGGCAGAAGTTCACCACGCTTGATGGCAAGCCCTATATCCCGCAAGGTGCGCAGAAGATCGCGGGTGGCACGCCGCGCTCTGCCGCTGCCATGGCGACGCAAAAATACATGGAAGAGCATCCGGGCGCGACGGCTGAGGAGCTGGTCAAGTTCAACTCTGACCTTGCGTCCGGCCGGGCAGCGGGAACCTATACCGGCAAGCGCGGCGCACAGCTTGAGCAGGGCGTGAAGGCGATTGATGGCCTGATCGATCAGGCCAAGGCGGTCTATGCGAAACTGCCGCGCGGCCGGTTCATGCCTTACAACAAAATGCAGCAAGCGTTTGAGAGGGGCACCGCCGATCCCGACCAAGCTGAGGCGTTCGTCGCGACGGAGGCTGTCGTCAACCAGTGGGCCCGGAATATCAGCCCGACCGGGCAACTCACCGTCAGCGCGGTCAAGCGCGGCGAAGAAATGCTGTCGTCTGCAACAAGCCATGAAGCCTATGAGCGCGTGCTTGACCGGATGGCCAAGGAAAGCGTTGTTGAGCGCGCCAGCTTGCCGCAGAAGGGCGAGAGTGAGGGCAAACACCCGCCGCTAAGCATGCTCAGCCGCGACAAAATCACCACCTTCAAGAACGGCCAGAGGTGGACAATCGGACCCGATGGCAACGCTCGGCAGGTGCAATAATGGGGTGGGAAGTCGCATCGGAGGCGCCAGCGCCGAAAGTGGACACGCATCAAGACTTCCATGCCTTGATGGACAGCACATTTGGCAAAGGCAAATGGCACCAGAAGGGCGGGTATCGCACGCCGGAACGCGAGAACGAATTGCGCGCGGAAGGCGCCGGCACAGTCAAGCCGGGCAAGACGTCCGACCACAGCAAGGGCACGCCCGAAAACCCCGGCGCCTATGACATCGTGGTAGACGGCCTCAATCCCCGGCAGGTGGCGCGCAGGCTGCAAGAGACCGGCGCGGACTTCGTGCACTTCTATCCCGAAGGCCAGCGCGCGACACAGGGCGCGCATTTGCACGTTTCTGTTCCCACCGGAGCCGCGTCAGGCGCAAAACCGCATGCGGGTGGCGATGAGTGGCAGGTTGCGTCTGAGGCACCTATCAACAAGCCACAGGGCAAACCACAGGCAAAACCACCTGAAAAGCGCTCCACCCTTGGTCAGATCGCCGACACGTTCATGGACGTGCCGCGCGAGGCCGTGCACGCAACGCGTGAAGCGCAGGCGGAGTTCAACAAAGAATGGAAAAAACCGGTCGATACCAGGCCCAGCAACCTCGGGCTGGGCTATCTGTACAAGGGGCTAGAGCTGGCCCTTGATGACCTGGGCATATTCGGCGCGCCGCTGACGGGTGCGTTGACATCGATCGTCGGGCGCCCGGTCGAGACAGCAACCGGTGGGCGCGTCTCAAAGCGGATTGTCGGCAATGTCGCGGCGCTGGCCTTGCCGTTTGCTGGTGAGGCGAAGGGCGCGGTTGAACTGAACGCTGTCACCAAGGAAACCGGGCTCGGGGCAAACGCGGCGCGCAGGTTGATCGAGACGCGGCGCGCGCCCGCACCCGCTGTCGTTGCGCCTAAAGCAGGCGTGCCCGCTGTGGCCCACAAGCCCGGCTATGCAGAAACCGCTGCGGCTGTCGGACCTGTCAACGCGGCTAAAGCGCTCGCCCAGCCGGTTGATGCCGCACACGCCGCGCGCGTGGCACGTCTCGAAAAGGATGACATTTTCGTCACGCCCGGCATGCGGCTGGGCGGCAAGGCGAAGATCATCGAAGACGCATCGACGTCGAACCCGACGCGCGGTCATGCCGTGGTTGAGGCGCGCAACCGCTCGATTGAAAGCATGAACACCGCGCTTTACAACAAGGCGCTGGCCCCGATCGGCGGCAAGATGCCCGATGGCATCCCGGTCGGGCGCGAAGGCGTCAAAGCGGTCGGGGCGAAGTTGAGTGCGGCCTATAATGCGATCCTGCCAAAAGTGGTGGTGACGATCGATGACGAAGCTTTGAATGGCCTCGCGTCTCTCGAAAAGGCGTCGGACAAGTTGGGAGCGCCACAGGCGGCACAATTCCGCGCGATCGTCAATCAGGACGTGCTGCACCATTTGCCGATTGGCGAAACCTCGAATGGCGAAAAGTTCAAGGCCGTCGAGAGCGATCTGTTGCGCCAGTCGCGCGCGTTCAAGGGCTCGCAAGACCCCAACCAGCGCGCCATGGGCCACATGCTTGACGACGTGCTTGACGTGGTGACAGACGCTGCAGAGCGTCACTCGCCATCCGGGGTTCGTGACCAACTCAAGAAGGTCAACACCGGGTACGCCATTTTTACGCGCATTCAGGATGCCGCAACACGCCGCATTGCGACACAGCCCGGCGTCAATCCCGGCACAATCACGCCCGGCGATCTGGTCGCGGCGGTGCGCAAGGGTGACCGCACCGTGCGTAAAGGCGCCTTCGCGCGCGGCGATGCGCTGTTGCAGGGTTTTGCCGAAGATGCCGAAGCCGTGCTGCCCAGCAAGGTTTCAGACAGCGGAACGGCAACGCGGCTGAACGTCACCCGGCCGGGCATGATTGGCGCGGCGGTTGGCGGATCGATGGGCGGTGTCCCCGGTGCGGCGGCGGGCGCTGTTGCGGGCATCGCGGATCAGGGGTTGAGCGCGGGAACCAATGCACTCGCCCGCCACTTGTTGATGCGCACGGTCAACAACAGCGCCACCGTGCCGGGCAAGGGCAACTACCTCTTGCAGGCATCCCGGCGCCTTCAAGCCAACGACTACGGCCGCACCGCCGCGCAACTCGGCGCGGTGTCTGGCGCGAACAACCAGGCGAACGGGCAATGAGGGTGCTTTGCATCGATGGAGAGTTCTCCGGGCTCGATTTCTGCCTGCGATGCATTGCGGACGGTCACGACGTGCGGCTATTCCGCCCGACACCCCGCCCGATCGGCGTCGGCTTCAAGGGGCTCAAAATCGTTGACGATTGGCGCACATCGATGGCCTGGGCGAAAGAGGGCTTGATCCTGACCACCGGCAACGCGAAATGGCTGGCGGAGCTGGACCGCTACCGGGATTTGGGCTTCAAGATATTCTCGCCCACCGTCGCCAGCGCAAACCTCGAAATCAACCGTGAAGCCGGTATGAAGGCGATGCAGTCGATCGGGATCGACCTACCGCACTATCAGACGTTCCCGACCCTTGAGGCTGCTGAGGCGTTCGCGCGCAAGTCCGACCAGCCCTATGTGTTCAAGCCGATGGGCTCGGAAGAGGACAAGGCGCTCACCTATGTCAGCAACAGCCCCGCCGATATGTGCGGGTGGATTCGGCGCCAGATCGATCGCGGCATGCGGCTGAAGGCGCCGTGCATGCTGCAAGAGAAAATCGACATGGTTTCAGAGTTCGGCGTGTCGGGATGGTTTGGGCCTGAGGGCTTCCTGCCGAACAAGTGGCAGATCGCCTTCGAGCACAAGCCTTTGATGAATGGCAACATCGGCCCCGCGACCGGCGAAATGGGCACTGTCTGTCAGTATGTCGAGACAGACCCCATTGCCGAAGCAATGCTGCTACCTATGGCCCCGATCCTGCAAGCGCTGGGCCATCGCGGAGACTTTGCCATCGGCGCCGGCGTCGATAGCAAGGGCAAGGTTTGGCCGTTCGAGTTCACGGCGCGGCTAGGCTGGCCCGCGTTCTATATCCAGATCGCCAGCCACAAGGGCGATGTTGCGCAGTGGATGCGCGACCTTCTCGACGGCGAGGACACGCTTGAAGTTGACTACCGGCCATCGATCGGCGTTTGCATGTGCCAACCACCTTTCCCGCAATGGAACGGCAAGGCTGAGAACGTCGAAGGCAATCCGATCTGCGGTATGGATGACGTGTGGGACCAGTGCCACCCGGTCATGATGATGCAAGGCAAGGGCCCATGCATGGACGGCGAGAAGGTTGTCGATCAGCCGTGCCACCAGACGGCGGGCGAGTTGGTGACCGTCGTGACAGGGCTGGGGGCGACGGTATCGAAGGCGCGCAAATCGTGCTATGGGGCGGTCAAGCAAATCACTTTCAGTGACCGCATGTATCGCACCGACATTGGCGAAGGTCTGGAAAAGACACTGCCTATGTTGCATAAGTGGTCGATCGCAACCGAAATGGATTACGAATGACAGTCACCCCGGTCCTTTCGCCAACCGCGATCTTTCACCAGGACACCGCTGCGGGTGAGCCTGCATCGGGCTACAAGCTGTTCACATACGCGGCCGGAACGACCACCAAGCAATCGACTTACACCGATTCGACGGGCGGGACGCAAAACACCAACCCGGTGGTCCTCGACACCAACGGCAACGCCAATCTCTGGCTTGACCCTGCCCTGAAATACAAGTTCGAGTTCGCGCTGCCGACCGACACCGACCCGCCGACTGCGCCAATCTGGACTGTTGACAACATTACCCCGCAAAGTGTGGTGTCGTCGTTCATGGCCGGGCTGTTGACGTCGGTGAGTTCGACCGCCCTTTTGGAAGCGGTCACTTACACCCCGTCCGGCTCTTCGACGCCCATCCCGTTGCAGACATTCTTCGGGGAAACCGTGAACCTGGCTGATTTCACCGGAGCGGACCCAACGGGCGCAACGGACAGTTCGGGGGCTCTGGCGCTCGCACAAGCCGCGCTCGGCTCGCAGGGCGGCGTCATCCGGGTTCGCGGCTGGTACTATTTTGCGAGTGCGGTCACCCTAAATAATGGCGTCGTGCTGGTGGGGTCCGCCATTTCGGTCGGACAGCGGACCAACGCCGATTACAGCACTAGCACGATTTCTTCTGCGCTGATCTTTGCGGGCTCCAATCCGATCACGATGAGCACGATGTCGGGCGTTGAAAACTGCCTTATTATCGAAAAGAATATCTCGCCGCTGGGCACATATCCACTGCCCTTTGCCAACGCGACGGTCGCGGGCAATGCGGTTGCGGCGTTCTCGGGTAATGCGTTTGTCCCGGCGTCTGGTGTGACGATCAACGATATTCGACTGAAGAATGTTCTCATTCTCGGGTTTGGCTATGCGTTCAATGGACTGTCGGCGACAGGGCTCAACCGTCCGTGGTTCGAGCGGGTTTATATGGACTGCACCAACGGAATTCACGTCGTCAACGTGTTCGAGGTCGGGCGGGCCTTGCAGTGCGAGTGTTGGGAGTTCACTACCACCAACCAGTCATTTACGACCGACGCGCTGATTACCCGCACCGGCACCGCGTATTTCGCGGGGGCCAACGCAACTTGGTTCGATTACGAAGATTGCTTTGAGTTCGGCTGGCAGATCGGCTTTGAAGTCGATGCGGTGCAAGCGGTGCGGCACATCAATTGCGGCGTCGATGGGCCTGCGACCAGCCAGCCAGGCTCCGGGTGCATCGGCTGGCTTTATACCGGGTCGATCAATATCATCGAGAATATCTGCCCGATCATAGCCGCGCAGGCCAACACCGGGATTGAGGTCAACACCAGCGCGCAAAACACTGTGTTCGACTTCAAGCTGATCGGCGGGCAGTTCATCGGCAACATCAGCGCGAACGGCTACATCAATCTTGTCACAGCGGGCTCTTGGTCGGTCTCTAATGCATTCTTTTCGGACAACGACGCGGTCGGTCATATCAAGGTCGCGACGGGCGTTGGACCTGGCACGATCGACCAGTGCACATTTGCCAACCTGGGCGCGACACAGCCTGTTTTCGGCGCCGGTGCGGCGAACGTCTCCTATTCGCAAAACAAGCTGGCAGGCACGTATTCGGTCACCCCGCCATGGTCGCAGGCGTGGTCAAATGTTACCGGTTCCCGGTCTGCCGGGACGGCTTACCCCAACAACACCGCGCAAGAAATAACTGTCATGATTTCCGTATCTTCAAACGAGTCCGGTGCCGATTATCAAGGAACTCTTGTAGTCGGTGGTGTTACCATCGCCAACGACTTTATCGGCGGCCAGTACACAGGGCATAGAACTATAGTGTTGTCTTTCCCTGTCGCGGTTGGAAAAACCTATCAGATTAATTTGGGAACGGGGGGGGCGGTGACCAACTGGGCTGAATTCCGATGAGCGACCCCACCAACTCAGACCTGCATAGGGATTTTGGCAGAATGGAAGGCGAACTCGTTTCGATGAAGGGCGAGATCACCGAAATAAAAATCATTCTCAGTGAAATCCGCGCCCGCCTTGGTTCCATGGAGACAAAGCAAGCTGTTGATCACAAGTCCAACGGGAATAGCTGGAAAATGGTATGGGCTTGCGTCGGGGCCGGCTGGACTTTGTTCGTGATGGTCGGGGCTGCGGCTCTCAACCACTATTGGAAGTGAAGGATCGAACGATGAAGCGTTTTGCACTCACAATCTTTGCACTCGCAATCTCTATGCTGCTCGCGCCCGCCGTGGCTTTGGCGCAGAACGTGCCGTCTTACACGTCGGGACAGGTGGTCAATGGCCGGGGCTTTTCAGCCATGGCGTTGACCTGCACAGTCGCGCCCAGCTCGGGGACGTTCTCGATCAGCCCTGACAACAACAACGATTTTATCGCGCAAACCGGCACCCTCAACAACTCTTCGGGGATAACCACGACGGCCAACATCACACAGGCAGGGACTTATTTCATCTTGATTTTCCAGCAATATTTCGTCGCGAATTTCACGAACGGAACGTGCTTTCTGGTTGGGGTGCAGTGACCATGCGTATTTTCCGCCGCTTCTTTTTGGCCCTTGCCGCGCTGACCCTCGGGCAGGGCGTGGCGCATGCACAGTCTCAGGGCGTCGGTGACGCGGCCTATCAGATCGCGACCAATGCGATTGCCAAAACCGGGGATGCGTCGAATACGACGATCACGCCGACCGGCAAGACTACGCCAATCAAAGCAGCAGACCTTGCGGCCGAGACTATCAATCCGATCCAAATCTACGCCACGGCCTACCCATGCATCTGGGACGGCTCGACCTCGCACGACGTCGGCCCATGCATCAACTCGGCTATTGCAGCAGCGGCGGCGCTTGGCGGAGCAAATGTCATTATCCCGGCAAATCCGCCTAGCGGCAAATACTACTTCGCCACCAATATCGTCAATACGACCAGCGGCGTCAATTTGGTCGGGCAAGGGCTCGGCATTCCCCGCGATAACGCGGGCGGAGGCGGCTCTGCGGCATTTCAGGCGATCACGACCCTGGCATACAACGGTTCTGCCGAAGCTGGCCCGGCGGTGTCGTTTTATCCGGGTGGCGTGCAGACGCTCCATGCTTCCGGGATCGACGGCGTTCTGATTGACTGCCAATCGCTTGTGGACACCTGCGTGCAGGTCACGCAGGATAGCTTCTCTAAGTTTTATTTCGCGCAAGCCGAAGCGCGGAAAACCGGCGTTCTGTTCAATACCAATAATGTGGATGGGCTTGGCAACCAGCACAGCGATATTTCGATCTGGGCGCGCAATATAAATCCGTTGTATAGTGCATCAGGAATCGTTCTAGACGCGGGAGCCGGATCGTCGTTCAACACCAGCTACAACCGCATCCATACGCTGAACGTGGCCTATGGCGCGGGCGATGGCATCGTGTTCGGCAACGACGATACAAACATTGTCGATCAGATTTATTCGTATCACTACGGCACGGCCACTACCGGTTCGCCAGTGGTTTGTGCAAATGGGTCAGGATACACGCCCCCGTCTGGCGTTCCAACCAACGGGCACTGTTTTGACAATGACATCAATTTGTCGGGCGCGCCGATCTGGATACAAGGGGCCACCCAAGGCGCGACCTTTGTGGCGACGGGTGGCAACACCGGGACGATGGCAATTGCTCCCGTGTCGCTGGTGACGACTGCCGCAATGGATTATTCGTCCAACACCCTCACATTTGCATCGGTGTCGGGCGTTAGTGTGGGTCAAGCAGCATCTTGCGGCGGCGTGACGGGAGGGATATATCCCAATTCGTATGTCACCGCTGTAACCGGCACCACAGTATTGCTTAGCCGTCCTGGCATTCATGGCGGTGGAATCAACGGTGTTGCATCGGGCGCCACTTGCACTTTTTCCCTCGGCGCGAATAGCCTCACCGCGACGGGCGCATACACTATCACGGCTGCGAGCAGCACAACCGTGAACATTACCGCACCTGCGGGCGGTGACTCACAGTCTGGAGTGTCTATTTCAGGTGGTGTGATCAAGGCGCAAGATTTCGTTTTGCCCGTTTCTGGCACGCCGGTTGCTGGTGATAGCTGGACACTCACTTTCCCGCAGCCCGCGCTCTATAACCGCGTAGTGCATATAGACCGATCTAACAATATATCGGACCCTTTTTTTGAGCCCGGCGCGCAGGGGTGGGGGACGTATGGCTATGGCCAGTCGCCAGCTTATTCGGGCACTTCAACACAATGCCTATCGTATTACAGTCTGGAGGGCTCAGCGCTGCCTTCTGCGGGTTGCATCGGGCGCGGCAGTCTTTTCATAGGGTCGACAGGAACAAACGCGGGCGTCTACAGCGCACTCATTGAGGGGTCTGGAAACTTCATTCTAGCGCCGTCGTTTTATGGTGCGGTAATCGCAGGGCAGAACAACACTGTGCGGGGCAACTACAGCGGCATTTTTGCCGGGTATCAAACCACCGACCGCCAGCATTATGCGGTGCAGGCATTCGCGGCGGGCGACTTTACGACTGTTGGCGATGCGCAGATTGAGACGTTTGTGCTGCGCGGATCGGGCGCAACAGCCACCGCTTTCCGGCTAACCGGCGATCAGTTGACCGCAGGCGCCTACAATTGCGTCAACATCCCGAACAACACCGCAGCGCAGGTGTCGGTGCATATCATGGCCTATGACCACACCACGGTCACGAAAAACGAGGCATGGGGGACGTGGGACGGCTTGCTAACGCGCGGCGCTAGTGCCGCTGCAACCGCACTGACAATGGTCACGACACCGACGCCGCAGACCAATGGCACGGTTACAGGTTCGACCATCGCGGCAACGGCGGATACGACCAATGGTTGCCTGAATATCTCGTTCACACCGCCGACCAGCAACACCGATACATGGAACGTGGTGGCGCGGGTGGAAACGGTTGAAGTCCAGTGACCCCAATCCGGCCAGCCGCGCCAACACCAGAACCAGGACCAGCCTATGACTGAATCCATCACCAGAACTGATTTGCACAGGGACATCGGACGCATGGAAGGGCGCCTTGACGGTATGGACGAGCGACTGGGCAAGATTGAAAAAATTGTCGAACGCATTGACAGCCGCATGGCCAATCTCGAAACGAATGACAACAAACGGATTGGCGCATGGGGCGTGCTCGAACTGGTTGGTGCGACTGTCGTTATGCTGATCGGTGGAATCGGCGGGACGATTATCGCGCATTTTTGGAAGTGAGGCATATGGACATCACCAACGCACAAAAAGCCCTGAACGCCAAGGGCGCCAGCCTCACGGTTGATGGCTCATTGGGACCGCATTCCATGGTTGCGCTACTTGCGGCGACACGCGGCAACCCCGGATATTCCGACGACTTCCTGTTGTCGATCGCTGTTCCTCTTGTGGCCGCATTGCCGGTGGCTGACATCTCGACGACATTGCGGCTTCGGCATTTTCTGGCGCAGTCGGCTTGCGAGACATTTGCATTTCGGCGCCTCATCGAAAGCGATGGCGGCGATCCGCATTATTTCGATCGCTATGAGGGCAGCAAGATACTGGGCAATACCCAACCGGGCGATGGTGCGCGGTTTCCCGGTCGCGGGCTCTTGGACACAACTGGCCGCTGGAATTATACGCTACTCGCCAAGGTTTCCGGGCTCGATTGCGTCAACCACCCCGAGATACTGGCAGAGCCTGCCAATGCCTGTACCGCTGCGGTCAGTTTCTGGGCATATCGCAAGGTCAATGTCTTGGCCGATGCCAACGATATCGTCGGCGTCACCAAGGCTGTTAATGGCGGTGTCAACGGGTTGGCTGATCGCGAGACGTATTTCGCGCGGTTGGAGGCTTTGGCGGCGTGATCAGGCGCAGACTTTGCTGATTGCAAAAGCCGTGGTATATCGCGGCACAGACAACGAAGGGAGGTGATCCGTGATCTACACCTATCCAGGATGGAGGCGCGCATGGGCCTGAAAATGTCCGAACAGCTCATCGCCTATATCGCGACCCTGATCGTGCTGTTGCTGGTCATGCTCATGGCGTTCGCGTTCGGGGCATACAGCGAGCGCGTTATCACCAATCTGACGGCGTTCGGGCTCGGCACTGCTGTTGGTGGCTTGATCGGGCTGCTGCAGGTGCCGTCGCATACGCCGCCGTCTGTGACTGCCACAACGGACGGGACTGGCACCGCGTCGGTAACGTCGGCGCCGCAAGTGGTGGACGGTGCGGTGCAATGACCATCCTCGCCCGAATCCGCAACGCATGGTCCGCATTTTGGGCCGACGCAGAAACCATCGAACATCGTTTCACAACCGGCGCAGAAGCTGACCTTCTGCAAATCCATGCGCGGGTGACGTTTGCCTTGCGTTATCTGAAGGATCTACCAATGGCACTTTCTGACGACATCGCGGCGATTGGCGCTGCGATCACGAACGCGCTCAATGCCAAACAGGCCGAAGTCGCGCCACTGCAACAGCAAGTCACTGACCTGACTGCGCAGAACGCGGCTTTGACTGACCAGATCAACCAGGCGTCGGCGCAGTTGCAGGCTCTGACTGCCAACCTCACACAGCCGACAGCGTAAGGGGATCGGGGATGCCGTTCGTTCTCTCACTGGCGGCATCCCTCCTCGGCTGGGGGCGCACGGTCTTCGCATGGCTCGCAAAGCTGCCGTGGTACGTTCTGGCGCTCGCTGCGTGCGTTGGCGTGATCCTGTGGCAACATGGTGCGGAAACGCGCAAGGATGCCCGCATAGCCTCCCTGAGCGCTACACTGGACCAAGTGAAGGTTGCTCAGGCTCAGGCTCAGGTTGCAGCTCAGGTGGCGCATGATGCACAGGAAGCGGCTTATCGGGCCAAAGCGCAGACAGGACAACAGGACCATGACCAAAAGCTTGCTGCGGCTCAGTCCGCTGTTGATGATCTGCGCGACAGGTTGCGCGCCCAAACCATTGCTAGTCGCGCCCTTGCAGCCTCTCCCGGCGCCCAAGGTGGCAATCCCGACATTCCTGCAACAGTGCCCGCCGATAGCCAGCTTTCTCTCTCAGAAGCTGACGTGCGGGCCTGTGCCAGTGCAACAGCCTATGCCGTAGG
This sequence comes from uncultured Alphaproteobacteria bacterium, assembly GCA_903928515.1. Taxonomy (GTDB): domain Bacteria; phylum Pseudomonadota; class Alphaproteobacteria; order Micropepsales; family Micropepsaceae; genus CAIYRG01. The sequence goes on from CAIYRG010000367.1 coordinate 35,357, forward strand.
CGCGCATGATTGGGCGTTGGAGTTGGGGAAGTGATGCTGCGGCGGCTCTAGGTCGCCATGCATGGAATCGAACCATGTGTGCCCGGTCTCCGGTCGCGTATCCATCCGCCCCATGACTACCGCCGCAGCCCATCCCGTATACCCGATCGCGCGGTGGGGATCAATGGGCCGGGCGCGCAGTGCATGTCCAAGACGTGCTGTGATAAACTTCGACATCAAATGCTTTGCCGCAATGGTCGCATTCATGTTCGGTCAAATCTTCGTCGTAGAAGAATCCGCCGTCATGCGTTTGCTTGCGTTGGCAATAGGGGCATTCCGGCGCGTCAGTATTGAATGTGTATGCCATCACCCCTCCCCCTTCGTCAAATGGTCGCCGTGCTCGATAGCGGCAGCCAAGCTACATAGCCTGCACGCTATGGGTGATTTGCAATCGCAGTCTTCACGCCCTTCCGCTCGCAACCAAGCCACCACCCGGGGTGGATTCCTTGCCAGCCGTTTCATACACGGCGAAGGCACCGAGGTTCACCGGGCCAATCGTGCCCTGATAGCGCAGGCCAGCCGCGACCTGGTTCAACCAGCGAGTCCCGTCGACGCCGGTGGAGAGGTTGTTACAGCCGCCGGAGGCCACCAGGCAGGGCTGAGCCTGCAAAGCCGTGCTACCCGTCGAGTTGGAGTAGGAGTTGCCCATGGACGGGGCATACTGCACACCGAAGTCGAAGCCGAAGAACTGCGGCGACAGGTAGACGATCTTGCTGTTGGAGTATTCCGCGCCGGCCTGCGACAACCACGCGAACGGGATGGCAACACCAGCTTGAACC
>CAIYRG010000368.1 GCA_903928515.1 uncultured Alphaproteobacteria bacterium
CTTCCGGTTTGCGGAACTTCGTCGTGTCGAGCGGGATACTTTCCTGATTCATGCCCAGCCGCTTGGTGGCGAGATGGAAACGCTGCGCCAGCAACGAGGCGTAAGGCCCGGTGCCCTTGCCGCGCAGATGCCACGTGGAATCGTAGAGCTTGCCGCCGCGCATATTTTTCACCAGCGACAGCACATGCTTTGCCTTGTCCGGGTAATGCGCGTGCAGCCATTCCTGAAACAGATCGGAGATTTCCATTGGCAGCCGTAGCGACACGAAGCCCGCGCGGCGCGCGCCAGCGTCATAAGCGGCGGCGAGAATGGATTCCATTTCGTCGTCGGTGAGTGCGGGGATCACGGGTGCCACCATCACGCCGGTCGGGATGCCGGCATCCGACAATGCGCGGATCGCATCCAGCCGCCGGTCCGGCGTTGCCGCACGCGGTTCCATAGCGCGCGCCAATTTGCGGTCGAGCGTGGTGATCGAGATGGCAACCTTGGCCAGACGCTGCTCGGCCATCTTGGAGAGGATGTCGATATCGCGCGTGACGAGCGCGGATTTGGTGACGATGCCAACGGGATGTTTGAAGTCCCACAACACTTGCAGCACTTGGCGCATGACGCGGTATTCGCGCTCGATCGGCTGATAGGGATCGGTGTTGGTGCCGATCGCGATCACGTCGCAGCGATAGCCGGGCTTCGACAATTCCGCCGCCAGCAGCTTGGCCGCATCCGGCTTCACAAACAGTTTGGTTTCGAAATCGAGGCCGGGCGACAGGCCGAGATAGGCGTGGGTGGGCCGCGCGAAGCAATAGACGCAGCCATGCTCGCAGCCTCGATAGGGATTGATCGAGCGGTCGAAGGAGATATCGGGTGACTGGTTGCGCGAGATGATGGTGCGCGTGGCGTCGCGCGTCACCTCCGTGCGGATAGGCGGGGGCGCCTCGTCGTCGGGTGTCCAGCCATCGTCGAAGCCGACGCGGTGTTCCTGGTCGTAACGGCTGGAAGCGTTGGAACGGGCGCCACGGCCTTTGAGCAACCGCGGATCGGCTGCCGGGGTGAGGATGTTGGTCATCCCCCGACTATAAAACCCACAAAGAACAAATCAAGAACAAAATGAGAAGTGTGACTGCAGGCCTGCGATCTCATCCTTCGACAAGCTCATGATGAGGGCCGGGCGACAAAGACATCCCTTCGACAAGCTCAGGGTGAGGGGCGGTGGCGAAGTCCTCATCCTGAGCTTGTCGAAGGATGGGGGACAAAGGCGGCTTGACGCGGGACGGAAGCCGCTCTATTTCACCAATAGGTTATTTAACCGATTGGTTTCCAATGGCTGTGGATGTGTTGAGCGTCAAGTTCGCCGCACTCGCCGATCCGACGAGAAGGGCGATCCTTGCGCGCCTCGTGATGGGCGAAAGCTCGGTCACGGAATTGGCCGAACCTTTCGACATGAGCATGCCGGCCATCTCCAAACATCTGAAGGTGCTGGAAGGGGCGGGGCTGATTACGCGCGGTCGTGAAGCGCAATACCGTCCCTGCAAGCTGGAACCCGCCGCGCTGCAAGGTGTCGACGAATGGCTCGGGGATTATCGAAAGTTGTGGGAAGAGCGGTTGGATCGGCTCGGCGATTATTTGGGCGCGTTGCAAGCCAAAAAGAAACGCAATCGCGCGCGGAAGAAATGAACAGCTTAAGGAGATAGACGATGCAGATTTTGCTGATTGTTGTTGGGGTGATTGTTGCGGTTCTTGTCGTGCTGCTGCTTGTGGCGGCGGGCAAGCCAAAGATTTTCCGCATACAGCGCTCACTCACCATAAATGCGCCGCCCGAGAAGATCGCGCCACTGATCCTGGATTTCCATCAATGGAAGCTGTGGTCGCCTTACGAAAATTTGGACCCTGCTATGCGGCGCACCTATTCGGGCGCGCCGAGCGGGAAGGGCGCGATCTACAATTGGGATAGCGACGGCAAAGCCGGCAATGGCCGGATGGAAATTCTGTCGGCGGATATCCAGATGGTCGTTATCAAGCTGGATTTCGAGAAGCCGTTTAAAGCCAACAACACCGCCGAGTTTTTGTTTGTGCCGCAGCACGGTGCAACCAATGTCACCTGGGCGATGTTCGGACCGCATCCGTTCATGATGCGGTTCATGTGTCTGTTCATGAACGTGGACAAGATGGTTGGCAGCGACTTTGAAAAAGGTTTGGCCTCGTTAAAGGCCGCCGCAGAAGCGAATAAAGGGTAAGGGTATGAGCACGCAAAACGACGCGATGAAGAAAAGCCTAACCATGACACGCGTGGTCGATGCGCCGCGCGATCTGGTGTGGACGGTGTGGACCGATCCGAAACATGTTGTGCACTGGTGGGGCCCGAACGGGTTCAAGAGCGAGGTGCGCGAATGGGATGCACGGGCCAATGGCGCAATTGATCTTGTGATGTCGGGCTTTGGGATGGAGCACCGGATGACGGGCGTTTTTCACGACGTTGTGAAAGCGGAACGCCTGGTGTTCACCGCGACGCCGGAAGATGGGTCGGGAAGCAAACTGCTGACGCAGCAAACCATCGTCACGTTTGAAGACTATGAGGGCAAAACCAAAGTCACCGTGCAAGCTGATGCCGTCGGCCTTGCACCTATCGCCGCGCAAATGTTGGCAGGCATGGAGCCTGGTTGGTCGCAAACGCTCGACCGCATGGTTGCCGACGCCATTCAAGCAAAAGGATAAACTTATGAAGACGTGTTTCTCTGGTCTCGTTGCGGCTGCCGCACTCGCTTTCGCTGTTCCCGCGTTTGCCGCCGACATGCCGGCCATGACGGTTACGCCCAATCCGCCTGCAGGCGCTTACACGCTGGACAAGACGCACGGCAGCCTGCTGTTCCGCGTGAACCATCTCGGCTTTTCGCATTACACGGCGCGCTTCACGCGCTTCGATGCGCAATTGCAATTCGATCCGGCAAAGCCCGAAGCGATGCATGTCAGCGCCACGGTCGATGCGACTTCGATCCAAACGGATTATCCGAATCCGAAGCCGAATTTCGACAAGGAGCTGCAATCGAAATCCTGGCTCGATGCGGCCGCGTTTCCAAAGATGACGTTCGAATCCGCGACGGTTCAGAAAACCGGCGCGAACACCGCGAAGGTTTCGGGCAATCTCACGCTGCATGGCGTGACGAAACCGGTGAGCTTGGACATCACCTATAATGGCGGTTACGCCGGCATGAACATGGACCCGGGTGGTTCGCGCATCGGCTTCTCAGCACGTGGCGTTCTCAAGCGCTCGGATTTCGGCGTTGCGTTCGGTATCCCGGCACCGGGCACCACGATTGGCGTCGGCGATGATGTGGAAGTGATCATCGAGGCGGAATTCATCAAGCCTGCTGCGAAGCCCGCGAAGCCTTAATCGCCGCGCACTTTACCGCGTAACTTTTTCGTTTGGCCGCGTTTCACCTTGCCGTCCAAGTGCTTCCGTTTGGAAGCCTTGGTCGGCTTGGTGGCCTTGCGCGGTTTCGGGACGAGGGACGCAGCCGTTAATAATTGCGCCAGTCGTACTTGCGCGTCGTTGCGGTTCTTCCCTTGCGTGCTGAACCGCGTGGCTTCGATCACCAACACGCCGGTTTTGGTTAGGCGTCGTCCGGCCAGAACTTTCAACCGCGCGCGCATGCCTTCGTCGAGGGCTGGCGACTGCATGGCTTTGAAGCGCAACTGAACGCCGGTCTCGACTTTATTGACGTTCTGCCCGCCGGGGCCGGAGGCGTGGATGAAGCGTTCTTCGAGTTCGCTTTCATCCAGCGTGATGGAAGGCGTGAGCTTTACCTTTGCCACGACTTCAACCTTGTGTGGCGCGCAGCTTTTCGCGGCGTACCAGCTTTGCGTTAAGCAATGCCCAATGCGCTTTGAGAAGTGGCGTTTCCACGCCGCGCAGACGCGCCAATTCCAAGGGTGCGGTGATCGTGGCGTCCAACTCGATGGGTTTACCCGCGTCGAAATCCACCAGGATCGACGGCTTGGTGCCGCCGCCGCGCCGCACGCGCACGAAGTTCGAAGGTGGCGGCGGAAGATCCACGCA
>CAIYRG010000369.1 GCA_903928515.1 uncultured Alphaproteobacteria bacterium
ATCCGCGGTAGCTCAGTGGTAGAGCATCCGGCTGTTAACCGGCTGGTCGTAGGTTCGAATCCTACCCGCGGAGCCAGCTCTTCCTCGCGCTATTGCGAGGAAGATGCCTGTAGGACAAAACCCTACGAACCCCCCAGCACGCCAAATCTCATACAAAGCGCGGTATTGGCCCGTTATGCGGCGTCATGCGGTCGCTTAAATCGAACATCACTTCGTCGATGTAGCACCAGCCCCAGCCCTCAGGGGGATCGTAGCCTTCGATGATCGGATGCTTCGTGTGGTGGAAATGCTTGGTGGCATGTTTGTGCGGCGAGGAATCGCAACAGCCGACATGGCCGCAGGTCCTGCACAGACGTAAGTGCACCCAGGCCGAACCGATCTTCAAACATTCCTCGCAACCGAGTGCGCTGGGCGTGACCGTCCGGATTTGATCCGTATGCGAACATTCGTCAGCCATTGATTTTCCTTTGCCTAGCTGCGGCGGATTTCATCGAGATAGCCGTGGATCGTCGCCAACACTTGCGCGCCCTCGCCCACCGCCGCGGCCACACGCTTCACCGAGCCGCAGCGCACATCGCCGATGGCGAACACGCCCGGACGGCTGGTCTCGAACGGCCGCCGCGTTTCGCCTGGGCCCGCGTCCGTCACGACGAAACCTTTGGGATCGAGCCCGATGCCGAAGGGCCGCAGCCAATTCGTGTTCGGCGCCGCGCCGATGAACAGAAAAAGATGGCGAATATCGCGCACCGTTTCCTGGCGCGAACGATGGTTCCACCAGCGGATATTTTCGAGATGGCCGGTTGTGCCTTGCAAGGCGGTCACTTCGGTATCGGCCAGCACTTCGATATTCGGCTGCGCCTGTATGCGTTCGATGAGATAGCGCGACATGGTGGCCTCCAGGCTCTTGCCGCGCACCAGCATCCACACCTTCTTGGCTTGGCTGGCGAGATACACCGCCGCCTGCCCGGCGGAATTGCCGGCACCGACCAGCGCCACTTCTTGCCCGTGGCACAACTGCCCCTCGAGCGGCGATGCCCAATAATGCACGTGGTTGCCTTCAAACTCCGCAAGATTGTCCACGTCGAGTTTGCGATATTCTGCGCCTGTCGCGATCACCACAGCTTGCGCCTGCACATGCTCGCCGCTCGGCGTGTCGATGATGAAGCGTTTCGACGCCGCATCTTCGTTGAGCCGCGCCGCCTCGTTGGGAATGGAAAGCTCCGCGCCGAATTTCTGCGCTTGATTGTACGCGCGCGCCATCAACGCGATGCCGCTGATGCCTGTCGGAAAGCCGAGGTAATTTTCAATACGGGCCGACGCGCCCGCCTGTCCGCCGAAACTGCGGCAATCCAGCACGATCACATTCAAACCCTCCGACGCCGCATACACGGCGGTCGCAAGTCCCGCTGGGCCCGCGCCGATGATCGCCACATCGTAAAGCGTGTCGGGATTGATCGCGCTCACCAACCCGATACAGCGGGCCAATTCGACCTCGCTCGGGTTGCGCAGCATCTGCCCGTCCGGGCACAGCACGATCGGCAACTGGTCTGCAGATATCTGGAAACGATCGACCAGGGTGCGCGCGCAGGAATCCGTACTCGGGTCCAGCGTCTGATGCGGATGTGCGGCGCGCGCCAGGAATCCTTCCAGCCGCAGCACGTCGCGATTGTCGGCTTGCCCCACGATGATCGGCCCGCCGACCGCCTCTTCCAGCAAACCGACGCGGCGCAAAATCAGCGCCCGCATCACGTGCTCGCCGAGTTCTGCCTCTTCCACCAGAAGATCGCGCAAGCGCCGTCCCGGAATGACGATGGCCTCGACCGCGCCCTTGGCGATGCCGTCGGTGAGCGAGGGATGGCCTGAGAGCGCAGTCAACTCGCCCATGAACGAACCCACGCCGTGCGTGACGATGGCCGGGTTCTCCGCCATGTCGCTATGGCGCACGACCGCCACCTCGCCTGAAAGCACGAGCAACAGACCGGGCGACACCTGGCCGACGCGCGCCACATATTCACCGTCGGCATAATGATGCGGTTCACCGAAACGTCGCAGAATCTCGATCTCTCGCGGAGCCAGCTTGGGGAACATCTGCGCGGCGCGCGTTTC
>CAIYRG010000370.1 GCA_903928515.1 uncultured Alphaproteobacteria bacterium
CATAGCCGCCCAACGGCAGCAGCGAAATTTTCCAGCGTGTGCCTTTGGAGTCGTTGAAGCCCGCAAGCTCCCGGCCGAAGCCGATGGAGAAGGTGTGGATCTTCACATTGAAGAGTCGCGCCATGAGAAAATGGCCGAGCTCGTGAAAGAACACGACGACGGTGATGATGAAGAGGAACGACGGCAAGCCGAACTCAAACCAAGACAAGAAAGCATCCATCACGCGTCTTCCCTACTCTCGTCCCAACCCGTTATCAGGCCAACCCGTTTATCAGGCCAACGGTTTTATCACGCCGCCGCGCGGCAAATTTCGCGCGCGCGCGCCCGTGTTTCCGCATCCAACGCCAGCACTTCCGCCAAACTCGCGGGCGCGGCTCCGTTCGTTTCCCGAGACATGGCCGAAAGCGTGCTCTCCACGATTTCGGCGATACCCAAAAACGCTATCCGGCGACCGAGGAAATACTCCACAGCCACCTCATTCGCGGCATTCAGGATGGTAGGTGCCGCCCCCCCCGACTGCAAGCAATCCCTGGCCAGACGGAGGCAGGGAAAGCGTTCCATATCAGGCGCTTCGAACGTGAGCTGCCCGATTTGGGCCAGATCGAGGCGTCGGGCCGGCGAGGAGATCCGGCGCGGCCAACCCAGCGCATAGGAGATGGGAACCCGCATATCCGGCGCGGACAAATGCGCCAGTTGCGAACCATCGGTGTAGGAAACCAGGCAATGCACCACGGATTGGGCGTGCACCACGGCATCGAGTTGTTCGAGGGGCAGATCGAAGAGGTAATGGGCTTCGATAAGTTCCAGCCCCTTGTTCATCAACGTGGCGCTGTCGACCGAGATCTTCGCACCCATCGACCAATTGGGATGCGCCACCGCCTGCTCCGGCGTGACGCTGCGCATGCGCTCCATCGTCCAGGTGCGGAACGGCCCGCCCGACGCGGTGAGCGTGATTTTCTCCAGTGCTGCGGTATCGGAACCATCGAGCAATTGCAGGGCTGCGTTGTGCTCGGAATCCACCGGCACCATTTTGTGGCGCGCATTCGCCATCGCCTTGCGGAACACAGGCCCCGCCGCGACGAGACATTCCTTGTTCGCCAAGGTGATGATCGCGCCGCGTTCCGCCGCCGCCAGCGTGGGCGCCAAACCTGCCGCGCCGACAATGGCCGCCATCACCACATCCGATGGCTCTTTTGCCGCGTCGATCAAAGCCTCTTGGCCCGCTTCCGCGCGCACGCCCGAACCCGACAATTTCTCGCGCAATTCGGAGAGCAGAGAGGCATCGCCGATGACGGCCAGCTCCGGCTTCAATTCATGGGCGAGCAGGGCAAGCGCATCGACGCTCTTCTGCGCGGTCAAAGCCTGCAGCGGGAACGCATCGGCGCCGTAGGTTTTGCGCGCGTGGCGAATGACATCGAGTGTCGCCACACCCACGGTCCCTGTCGCACCGAGGACGGTGACCTTGCGCGAAAGTATCTGTGACAAATCGGGGCGCGCTTCGGACACTTAAGACCCATATCCAAAAAGGGAATCGAAACCGGCGAACAAGATCAGTATGGCGGCAACGGGAACGGCGAATAGGAGACTGTCGATACGGTCCAACATTCCACCATGTCCCGGAATCAGGCCGCCCGAGTTCTTGGCTTTGAACCGGCGTTTCACCCAACTTTCGAAGAGATCGCCGCTATGCCCCAGCAAAGCAAAAAAAAAGCCAAATAAGGTTGCTCGCCACGGATCGCCGCCCAAACAGGCCACATAAAGAGCCTCGGACAGCATCGCGACAATCGTGCCGCCGATCAGGCCGGCCCAGGTTTTGTTGGGCGACAGCACCGGTACCAATTTGGGACCGCCGATCAGCTTGCCCACGAACAGCGCACCGGTGTCGTTCGTCCAAATGGCGATGAAAATGCCTGCGACAATCCAGCCGCCATGTAGGGCTTCATCTCGCAAAGCGATCATGCCGATGGCGGTGAGGCCGATATAGAGCGCGCCGAAGCCGTGCCAGAAAATCTTCTTCGAGCCGCGCAGTGCCGTGGAGATCGCGGCAGCCGCCATGCCCGCAGCAATCGCCACGAAGCTCCAGATCGAAACCCCACCCCATTCGGTGATGGCAACGGCGGCACAGACACTGGCGCCGGTGAGAAACATCTCGCGCGTCAGCCGCCCTTGCGCATCCACCAGCCGGTGCCATTCACGCAAGGCTGCGAGCGAGGCCACCGCCGTCACGATGGCGAAGAAAATACCGCCGCCGACAAGAGCTGCAACAACAGCAACGATCATCACCGCCGCAGACAAAAGCCGGGCGCGCAATTCACGCGGCGGCGAAACGGTGCTGGTGGGTTGCGACACGGGCCCGATCAATCCGCACCGGCGCGAAGCGGGCGCGGCGGTGTATCGGAGGCGGAATCCACGCCGCCGAAGCGGCGGTCGCGCCCGGCATATTCGGCAAGCGCTTTGTGCAAATCCTCGCCCGAGAAATCCGGCCACAGCGTGTCGATGAACACAAACTCGGCATAGGCCGATTGCCACAACAAGAAATTGCTGAGGCGGTGTTCGCCGCTGGTGCGGATAAGAAGATCGGGATCGGGAATGCCCGCCGTCTGCAACGACGAGGCGAACATGGTGCAATCGATCGCATCCGCGTCGAGCTTACCGTCGCGCACCTGGCGCGCCAGATTGCGCGCCGCCGCGACGATCTCTTCGCGTCCGCCATAGTTGAACGCAAACGACAGATGAAGGCCGGTGTTTGCCGCCGTCATGTCTTGTGCATCGGCGACGAGCCCTGCGATGTCTTTCTCCAGCCCGTCACGGCCGCCGATGATGCGGACGCGCACATTGTCGGCCTTAAGCTGCTTCAAATCGGAATCGAAATATTGCCGCAGCAGGCCCATGAGAAAGGCGATTTCGGTTTTGGGCCGGCGCCAATTCTCGGTCGAGAACGCATAGAGCGTTACATATTGCAGACCGATCTCGCGTGCGGCGGCGACAACGCGGCGCACCGCCGAGATGCCGGCGGCATGCCCGGCACTGCGCGGCAGCAGGCGTTTACGCGCCCAGCGTCCGTTGCCATCCATGATGATGGCAACATGGGACGGACGCCGTTCCGGCGGAAGAGCTTCGATCTTCGTCACAGATTTCTCGGGCACCGCTCTTGGCTTGCATACCCGGAGTGAACCTTCACTCCGGCGACCTCACACGTGCATAATTTCCTGTTCTTTGGACTGCAGCGCGGCATCGATCTCTTTGATGTTTTCGTCGGTCAGCTTTTGCAATTCGTCGGAGAGCTTTCTGTGCTCGTCCTCGCCGATGGCGTGATCTTTTTCCAAACGCTTCAGATGGTCCATGCCGTCGCGGCGCACGTTGCGCACGGAGACCCGCGCAGCCTCGGCATATTTGTGCGCGAGTTTGGCCAATTCGCGGCGGCGCTCTTCGTTCAGTTCCGGAATCGGAATGCGCAGCAATTGTCCGTCGACTTGCGGGTTCAAGCCGATGCCTGCCTGACGGATGGCTTTGTCGACCGCTTGCACGAGGCTGCGATCCCATACCTGCACGGTGAGGAGGCGCGCCTCCGGCGTCGAGATCGTCCCGACCTGGCTGACCGGCGTCGGAGTGCCATAGGCCTCGACCGTGATCGGATCGAGCAGTGCGGGCGAAGCGCGGCCTGTGCGCAAACCGCCGAACTCGCCCTTTACCGTCGCAATCGCGCCCTTCATGCGGCGCTTCATGTCTTCTTTATCGAAGGGCTGTATTGCAGCCATTACGAACCTCCACGACTTGGTCTACGCCCAGGGAATCCCCCGCGCGCCGTTATCTTAGCGCGTCTCGGTGATGACCGTGCAGCGGCCTTTGCCCCTGAGGATCGCAGCGAGATTGCCTCTTTCATGGATGGAAAATACCACGATTGGGATGCCATTCTCGCGTGAAAGCGAGATCGCGGACGCATCCATAACCTTGAGATCGTCGGCCAAAACCTGGTGATAGGTCAGCGTTTCGTAGCGGACCGCATCGGGCACCTTCTTGGGATCGGCGTTATAAACGCCGTCCACCTGGGTTGCCTTGAACATCGCATTGCAGCTCATTTCCGCGGCGCGCAAGGCGGCGGCGGTGTCCGTTGTGAAGAACGGATTGCCGGTGCCTGCCGCGAAAATGACGACGCGGCCCTTTTCCATGTGCCGGATAGCACGGCGGCGGATATAGGGCTCGGAGATCGTGGACATCGGGATGGCCGATTGCACACGCGCTGCCAGCCCTGCCCGCTCCAGCGCCGCCTGCATAGCGAGCGCGTTCATTACGGTGGCGAGCATGCCCATGTAGTCGGCGGTGGCGCGGTCGATACCCTCGGCCGCACCCGCGAGGCCGCGGAAGATGTTGCCGCCGCCCACCACCATGCAAACTTCCGTCCCGACGGCGACGGCGTCCTTCACGTCGGCGGCAATGCGCTCAACGGTCGAGACGTCGATGCCGTAAGGCTGCGTCCCCATCAAAGCCTCGCCGGAGACCTTCAGAAGAACCCGGCGATAGATTGGGGAGTC
>CAIYRG010000371.1 GCA_903928515.1 uncultured Alphaproteobacteria bacterium
AGGGCGTGATCTTCGAAGGCCGCACGGCGCACATGAACGCTTACAAGCAGCGGTACGCGTCCAAGACCGCGGCGCGCACGCTGGAAGAAGCGATGGTGGGCGCGGATATTTTCTGCGGCGTGTCGGTGAAGGGCGCGGTGACGCAGGACATGGTGAAGAAGATGGCGGACAAGCCGATCATCTTCGCGATGGCCAACCCCGATCCCGAAATCACCCCCGAAGAAGTGCGCGCCGTGCGCTCGGATGCGATCATCGCCACGGGCCGCTCGGACTATCCGAACCAGATCAACAACGTGCTCGGCTTCCCCTACATCTTCCGCGGTGCGCTGGATGTGGGCGCGAAGAGCATCAACGAAGAGATGAAGATCGCCGCCGCGCATGCGCTGGCCGAACTCGCCCGCGAAGACGTGCCCGATGAAGTGGCCGCCGCCTATCGTGGCGCGCGTCCCGTGTACGGACCCGATTACATCATCCCCGTGCCGTTCGATCCGCGTTTGATCAGCCGCGTCTCGGCGGCCGTTGCCGAAACCGCCATGAAAACCGGCGTCGCGCGCCGTCCGATCAAAGACATGGACGTCTACCGCAACCATCTCTCCGCGCGGCTCGACCCGGCGGCGAGCGTATTCCAGGGCCTCACGGCGTCGGTGCGTGCGAACCCGAAGCGCGTGGTGTTCGCCGAAGGCGAAGAAGAATCCGTAATCCGCGCCGCCGCCGCCTTCCAGAATAGCGGCTTGGGCGAGGCGATTTTGGTGGGCCGCGAGGATGTGATCCGCGAGCGCTGCCAGAAGCTCGGCATCGAAGCGAAGTTGAAAATCCGCGTGCCGCATTCGGCCGCGGAAGCCGCGCCTTATGTGGAGGCGCTTTACAAGCGCACACAGCGCAACGGCATGTTGCATCGTGACGTGGTGCGCATGGTGACGAACGACCGCAACGTCTACGCAGCCTCGATGGTGGCGGCAGGCGATGCCGACGGCATGGTGACGGGCGTGACCCGCTCGTACTCGTCAGTCCTGAACGATGTCCGCCAAGTGGTGAATGTGCGTCCGGGCCAACGGCCCATCGGCGTGACGCTGATCTTCTCCAAGGGCCGGCTTCTGTTCGTGGCCGACACCAATGTTCACGAAATGCCGACCGCCGAGGAACTGGCCGACATCACGGTGCAAGCCGCAAGCGTGGCGCGCCGCTTCGGCCAGGAGCCGCGCGTGGCGCTGCTCGCCTATTCCACCTTCGGATTCCCGCGCGGCGAACGCACCGAGCGTCTGATCGAAGCCGTTCAACTCCTTGATAAACGCAAGGTCGATTTCGAGTATGACGGCGAGATGGCCGCCGACGTGGCGCTCGATCGCGAGAAGATGCGGCTCTATCCGTTCTGCCGCCTGTCGGACGCGGCGAACGTGCTGGTCATGCCCGCGATCCATTCGGCGTCGATCTCGACGAAGCTCTTGCAGCAATTGGGTGGCGTGACCGTGTTGGGTCCGTTACTCGTGGGCTTCGAGAAGTCGATCCAAATCGCGCCCTTGGGTGCGAAAATGTCGGAAATCTTCAACACGGCGGTGTTGGCCGCGCACGACATCAACAGGTAAGCCGAACTTTATCCTACACGTAACCTGTCATGGCCCGGCGTCCGAAAGGACGACCGGGCCATCCATTTTGCAATACGTGCCTGCCATCTTTTGGATGGCCCGCTTTTGCGGGCCATGACAGGATTAATCTCGGGCGCACAATAGCGGCCATGGTGAGAGTGATGGACAATTCAAAATTGCACGCCTTCATGGAAGCGATGTGGGAGAAGGACATTCTCCCCACGTTGACCGATTACATCGCGATCCCGAACAAATCGCCGGCCTTCGATCCCGATTGGGAAGCCCACGGCCACATGGGACGCGTCGTGTCGCTGTTCGAGGCCTGGGCGAAGGCGCGGCTCGCACCCATCGCAGGCGCTACGGTGGAAGTGGTGCAGCTTCCCAAACGCACACCGCTGATCTTCATCGAGATTCCCGCCGCGAGCGGAGCGAGCAACGGTAAAGCTTCGGACAACGCGAGCGACAAAACCGTTCTGCTCTACGGCCATCTCGACAAGCAACCGGAGATGGTCGGCTGGGACGAGGGCCTCGGCCCGTGGACGCCCGTGCGCAAGGGCGACAAACTTTATGGGCGCGGTGGCGCGGATGACGGCTACGCGATGTTCGCCGCCATCGCCGCCATCCTCGCACTGCACGAACAAAATCTGCCGCACGCGCGCGCGGTGATCGTGATCGAGGCGTGTGAGGAATCGGGAAGCCCCGATCTGGTGCATTACGTCGAGCATCTCTCCAGACGCATCGGCGAGCCGTCACTGGTCGTGTGCCTGGATTCCGGTTGCGGCAATTACGATCAGCTTTGGGTAACGACATCGTTGCGCGGTCTCGCCGCCGGAACGCTGTCGGTGCGCGTGCTCACCGAAGGCGTGCATTCGGGCGATGCGTCCGGGGTAACGCCCTCGTCGTTCCGAATTTTACGGATGCTGCTGTCGCGCATCGAAGACGAACAAACCGGCGAGGTGCTGGCGAAAGACCTTCACGCCGAGATTCCGGCCGAGCGCATTGCACAAGCGAAGACGGCCGCCAAAGCGTTGGGCGAGGAGATTTACACCAAGCTGCCATTCGCCGGATCGACCAAGCCGATGAACGATAGCCTGGAAGAGTTGGTGCTGAATCGCACGTGGCGGCCCGCGCTCGCCGTGATTGGCATGTCGGGTTATCCCGAACCGAAGAACGCCGGCAACGTGCTGCTGCCTGTGACGGAAGCGAAACTTTCGATGCGCCTACCGCCGACCGTGGACGGCGCAAAGGCCGCCGCGCACATGAAGCAGATTTTCGAAACCGGCCCGCCCTATTCCGCCGAAGTGAAATTCTCGTCGGAGGGCGGACAAGGCGGCTGGAACGCGCCGGCACTTTCACCCTGGCTTGCGGATTCGCTCAACCGCGCATCCGCTGCACATTTCGGACGCGAACCTGCGTTCATGGGCGAAGGCGGATCGATCCCGTTTATGGCGATGCTGGGCAAGCGTTATCCGCAAACGCAGTTTGTGGTGACGGGCGTGTTGGG
>CAIYRG010000372.1 GCA_903928515.1 uncultured Alphaproteobacteria bacterium
GCTCATCGATTCGTTCGGCCGCTTCCGCTCATCCGCTTAACCCACCCAGGCAAGCTACCTGGATCGGATAAGCCCTTTCCATTATTGTCCTTTATCGATGAACATCCTGTCGATCAATTTCGGCCATGACGCCTCCCTTGCCCTGATGCGGGATGGCGCGCTGGTACGCTTTCGCGAATTGGAGCGGACCTCACGGCTCAAGCATCAGCTGGGCGTGACATCGGACGAGATCCTCGCCTTTCTGGGCGACACCGATATCGACGCCATCGACGCAGTGGCCATAGGCTCGACCCAGTTCTGGGGCGCCTACCATTCCGACGATATCGCGGTTCGCTTCGGCTGGACCGAAGCCCATGGCCGTTTCACCGGTAACAAACCGGCCTGGCAGCCCGCGCTGTTCCAAGAATCGCTGAACACGAAACTGGGGCCCTATTATCGCGATCATGTCGGCGGCCGGCGGCTGGTCGGCACCGCGTTGCCGGAGCGTGTGCGGTTCTCGCCTTTGTTCGTGAATGGCTGTCCGCAAGACGGCGCGCAATCCGAAGCGCTGATCTCACAGGTCTCGCGCATCGTCGACATCATCGACAAAAATCCGGGGGCTTATAAAGACGCGCTGGCGGAATTCCTGGCACCCATCTCGCTCACCCTTCACGGCCGCACCATTCCCGGCTTCCATGTTTCGCACCATTACGCGCATGCGGCTTACGCGCAGTTTTACGGTGCAAGCGAGGACGCACTGATCGCCTCGCACGATGGCGGGTTGTGGCAAGTGCCGTTCAACGCGGGCGGCATCTATCTCGGGCGCGGCGATCAGGTGATCCCGCTGTTCAGTCCGCGTCTGTTCTTAGGGTTCCTATACGATGCCGCCTGCTTAAAGGCTGGCTTCAACGAAGCCGAAGGTCCGGGCAAGCTGATGGGACTGGCGCCTTACGGCTTCCCCTCGCGCGGGATCGACGCGCTGATCGGCGAAGCCAAAGCGCTGCTCAATCCGAAAATCCCTGCCGAGATGAAGGACGTCGAATTGCTCGGCAACAAATTGGCCAATCTGGCAGAGGCCGACCGCAACATCCGCCGTGGGGGTTTGCGCGATTTCACCTTCGATTTCCGCGACACGGATTTCTCCATCGCGCTCGCCGCGAGTGCGCAGCGTCTGGTGGAACGGGTATTCGCCGACACGATGGGCCCGATGTTATCGCGCCTGAAAGATGTATTCCCGAGCGTTGGCTCCATCGCGCTCACCGGCGGCTTCACGCTGAACTGCCCGGCCAATTCGTTGTTACAATTGGGGCAAGGCGCAACGGCCGTCACGCCATTGCCCGGTGCAATCGATTGCGGCGTCTCTTTGGGCGGCGCTATCGCGGTGGCCAGCCTGCTGGGCGAGACGCTGCAACGCCAGGTGGCCGCGCAGGGCTCGAAGGCCGCCTTCCTCCCATCCGGTCTTGCGAACGACGATTGCGTTTCGGACGCGCGGCTGGAGCGCGCCGATCCCGGCATGGCGCTCGCTGCATTTGCCGCGCGCGAATTGGCGGCCGGAAAAATCATCTGCCTGCATCGCGGCGAGTCCGAAATCGGGCCGCGCGCGCTAGGCCATCGTTCGATCCTGGCGAAAGCGTCCTCGGCCTCTCTGCGCGATCACATCAACAAAACCAAGGGACGCGAGAATTGGCGGCCGCTGGCGCCCATCGTGCGCAATGCGGATTTCGGGAAATATTTCCACGGCAATCCGGAATCCTGCCGCTTCATGTTGTTCACCTATCCGGTGACGACGAAGGCCATCCCTGCGGTGACGCATATTGACGGCACGGCGCGTGTGCAGACCATCGGCGATGACGATGTGTTTCTCGGCGATATCCTGAAAGCATTTCCGCAATACGGCGAACCGGCGGTGATCGTGAACACCTCGTTCAACGCGGCCGGCGAACCCATCGTCGAAACGGTGGCGCATGCCTGCAATTCGTTCGTGAAGATCAATGCGGATTGGCTGATCGTCGAAGACCAGCTCTACAAGCGCAAAGGCTGAGGCAACGCGGCGGAGCATGGGTCGGGTACACATATTCCGTGCCCGCACCGTCGATGTTGAGTTCGCGTTTGTTGTCGAGGAAGCGGTTCTTCGAACCGATTTCAAAGGCCTTCATCGTGCCGCCGGCCGAAGCCGCCGTCATGCAACCGCGGATCTGCTTCACCACGTTCGACGCATCGCCCGGCGCGTATTGATGGCCGCTGAGGGCGCCGATCAAACGCGTGCCGGCCGCCGGAACGGGCGGGCAAGCGGGCGGAAAATGCACCGGTAGGGCGCGCGTTGGGCTAGCCCCGACAGGGCATCGTAACGTCTTAGAACCATTTGATTTTTGGGAAAATTCGAGATGATGCGATGCACAAAAAATAGTCACATAGAAAAAAGTGCGCTTTTTCTGGGGAATTGGAAATTGCCCGCAACGTAGCCGTTCGGCGGGCGTCCTGAACATGGCGACACAACATTGCTTTTCGGCAATGATTGATCCACTAATAGTTCAGAAAATACGCCTCGGATTTTGGGCTTAAAGGCCTCCCCTACAGGTCCTTCCCGCCCAAAAAGGAAACGGCGAACCCCCGCGGGTTCGCCGTTTCTGCATGCGCTAAACGTATGTCTGCGAATTAGAACTTCGCAGTGAGGTTCACGCCCCAGGTACGCGGCGGCGACAACGCATTGTAGATGTAGTCCGTCGCTGCGGTCGAAGCACCGGTCTGCGAGCCCACCGAGATCGCCTTGTTCTCGACGTTGTTGACCCAAGCGCCCAACTGCCACTTGCCGTCGGCCGTGTTGTAGTAGAACGCGAGATTGGTCGTGTGGAACGCAGGCTGCACGCCGTCATAGAGGTACGACGTCGACACATTCTTCGTGCTTTCGAAGTGGACTGTGGCGGTCGCCGTCACAGACGCACCGCTCGACAGATCGAAGATGTGCGAATAGCCAACATTGCCGCTCCACGTCGGCGCGTTGAACAACGGCGTGTTCGGACCAACAGCCGGGTGGTAACGCACCCAGTTCACTGTCGCCGGATTGGCAGCCAAGTTCTTCGCATTACACGCCGCACGGTTCACCGTGTTGATACGCACTTCGATGACCGGATGCGTCGCCGTGCCGAAATTGTAGCAGTTCGGCAGGTTGAACGGGCTGTCGCCGATTTCCGACTTTTCGTACGACAGACCGAGGTTGATGCGGTCGTTCGACGTCACCAGGAATGAGCCTTCCAACTCGGAGCCCCATGCTTTGGTGCCGGTTTGCGCCTGCGCCGACGAGGCCGTCTGGTTGATGCCGTTCACGCCCAGAGCCGTGCTGTAGAGGCTGTCGAACTTGTAGTAGTAGGCATCGACGTTCAGCTGGACCTTGTTGTCGAAGAAACGGTTCTTCAGACCCGCTTCATAAGCCTTCATCGAATCCGGCGGAGCCGAGCTGATGAACGCCTTGGTCGTCGTGCCTTCGCCGTTCGTGCCGCCAACCGCAGCAGCGCCGACGCCGGCTGTCTGGCAACCACCCGCCGGGTAGTTGATGACGGTGCCCGAACCATCTGCCGGCGCATAAATGTGGCCGCTCAGATTGCCGACGCAACGGCTGTCCGCAACCGGCGCCGTCGGGCGGTAACCCGCAGACGCGCCTGCATACAACATGCTGTCCGGCGTAACGTCGAATTCAAACGCCGCTTTGTAGGTCAGCTTGTGCGTCGGGAAGTCGCCGTTGCCGACGCCGTTCACGACAATGCGCTTGCCCACGTTGAAGCTGTAGCCTTGGAAGCCCACGTCATCCATCGAGTAACGCAGACCGCCGATGAGGCGGAAGCGATCGACAACCGGGATGGTGACTTGTCCGTACACGGACCGGTCATTCGACTCGAGGCTCGAGATGCGATCCAAACCGATCGGTGCATTCGCGCCCGTCACCGACAAACGATTATAGTTGTTCGCGATGATGTGGTTTTGTTCCCAATACAGGCCCGTAACCCACTTCAGCCAATCGCCCGCTTCATTGCTGAGGCGCGCTTCGACAACCTTGTCGGTGGCGTTGGTGTAGAGGTCCTGGCCCGGCGTGGTGCCGATGAACGGGTTGGCGGCATGATCGCCAAGGGGGGCGTTCGACTTGTCGTAGCTGCCCAAGACGGTGAGGTTCGCCCAACCGAAATCGTAATCCGCTTCGCTGCCGATATCGGCAAACGTGGTTTCGAGACGTGAAACCTGCTGGCAAACGCCGGTGACGGGGTTCGGGTTGACGGGCGGTTGTGCCGGCACCGTACACGCGAACGCGCCGTAATATTTCGCCGGCGAGTGCCAGGGATCATACGGATTGAGCGTCGGGTTGCCACCGCACGGATTGAAACCACCGAACGCGGGAGAGGCGAAGTTGTTCAGCTTCGTGCGCTGCGGAAGCGCATCGGGCGCGCCGCTCTGGACGCTGTTGCCGATATCGCCGGACAGCACGAGGCGGAAATCTTCGCTCGGCTTGTACTGCAACTTGCCACGCATGATCTGCGTGTCCTGGCCAGCGCGGCCATCGGGATGCATGTAACCCGTCTGCTGCTGCGAGACGGCGACGATGCGCATGGCCATGTCATCCGAGAGCGGGATGTTGACCATGCCTTGCGACTTCACCTCGTTATACGCGCCGCCTTCAACGAAGATCTTGCCTTCGTATTTGTCGGACGGATCGTTGGTGATGACGTTGATGAGACCGCCAACCGCACCGCGGCCATACAGCGTGCCCTGCGGACCACGCAGCACTTCGATGCGCGACGCATCGGCCGAGGCCACAGCTTCGGCGACGAACTGGCTGACGCTGACGCCATCGACGAGTTCAAGCGTCGAAGTCGTGCCTTGCGTCGAGCCGATGCCGCGAATGAAGTACGCGCCGTTGTTGATGGCGCTGCGATAGATCTGCACCGACGGCACATTCCCCAGAATGTCCATCAGGCGTGTTTGACCGGCTGCTGTCACTTCATCCGGCTGAATCGCCGTGATCGACAACGAGGTCTTCTGAATATCGGTGGCCTGCTTTTCGGCCGTCACGATGACGGTTTCGAGCGCTTCTTGCGCAAGAGCCTGTGATGCACCCAGGACCAACGCCAAGCCGCTCGTACCGAGCAACATCGCGCGAACGTGATTTCGCTGTAACATATTCTCTCCATGGAGATCGCACAGCCGCACGCTTGGCGCTCACGCCTACGTTGCGGACAGATTGCGATCGTCTGTTGACTTCCCTACATGACGGCGCTTCCCCGCGCCGCAGAGACGTGGGCGAATCGTGAAATCCGCCTGCCTCGCGGCAGGGTTACAGCACAGAATTACATTCCGTCATATACCGGAAATAATTTGTAATCGCTCAAAGGTGGAACCGCGCGCAGGAGAACCCACGCAAGGCCCAGGCGACCTTAGCGTTTTTCAGCGGCGATGGGGTTGCGCAGCACGCCAATGGGGGAGATGTCGATCTCCAGAACGTCGCCCACCTTCAGATAGACCTGCGGATCGCGGCGGAAGCCGACGCCGCCCGGCGTGCCCGTGGCGATGATGTCGCCGGGGTTCAGCGTGGTGAAGGTCGAGATGTAGGCGATCAGTTCCTCGGTCGGGAAATACATATTGCCGACCGAATCGTTCTGCATCTCTTTGTCGTTCACGCGCGTGACGATCCGGCATTGGCGTGGATCGGGAAGCTCGTCCGGCGTCAGCATCCAGGGACCATACGACCCGGATTTCGGGAAATTCTTGCCCGGCGTGAACTGATGGGTGTGGCGCTGCCAATCGCGCACCGAGCCGTCATTGTAGCAGGTGTAGCCCGCGACATAGGACAACGCCTTGTCTTTCGGGATGTGGCGGCCGGTCTTGCCGATAATGACGGCGAGTTCGCCTTCGAAATCGAGGAAATCCGACGAGGCCGGCTTGATGATGTCCGCGCCATGCGCGACGTGGCTATCCGTGTAGCGCGTGAAGATCACCGGATATTCGGATTCCTTCTCGGTGCGCCCCTTGCCGCTCATGTCGTAGTTGAGCTGCACGCAGATGATCTTGTCGGGATTGGTTACGGGGAGATCGAGCGTCACATCGGCCAGCGCGAGGTCCGGCTTCGCATCCTTTGCAAGCGTGGCCAGCAGGTTCTTCGTGATCGCGGTCTTCAAATCCGGCGCATCCGCACCCCCGACTTTGGAGAAATCCGCGATTTTGTCGCCGATCAGCGCGCCATAACCGGCGCGGCCATTGTGCGTGAAGCTGATGACCTTCATGGGACGCTCCTGAACGTAGAAGAATTATGTGGTGACGGCCGTCTTCACATCGCTGGGTTCGATGCGATGGCTGAGATAGCGGGCGAGCTTTACCGTGTCGAGTTCGTTTTCCCAACGCGAAACGACGACGCAGGCGACGCCGTTTCCAATGATGTTGGTGAATCCGCGGCAGCGCGACATGAACTGATCGATGCCCAGGATGATGGCCATGCCGGGAACCAGAGCCGGATTCACCACGCCCAAGGTTGCCGCAAGCGTAACGAAGCCCGCTCCGGACACGCCGCTGGCGCCTTTCGACATCAGCATGGCGACGACGAGAATCTCCATCTGCTCGCCCAAGCTCAGGTTCACGCCCAACGCGTGGCTGATGAAGAGCGTCGCCAGCGTCATGTAGATGTTTGTGCCGTCGAGATTGAACGAATATCCGGCGGGCACGACGAGCCCGACCACGGATTTCGAACAGCCCAAACGCTCGAGCTTTTCCATCAGCAGCGGCATGGCGGGCTCGGACGCGCCAACCGCGACCGTCAAGAACACTTCATCACGGATATAGAGAAGGAAGCGGTAGAGGCTGAAACCGGCGGCGCGCGCGATCAACCCGAGCACCACGGTGATGAAGGTACACACCACAATGAAGAACAGCAGGATCAATTCGGCGAGGCTGCCCAACGCGGCGGGTCCGAATTTGCCGACGGTGTAAGCCAGTGCGCCGAACGCACCGAGCGGCGCCACCTTCACGATAATGGCGATAACGCCGAAGATTGCGTGCGTCGTGTCGTTGATGGCGGCGCGCAAGACGCGCCCGCGTTGGCCGAGCGCCATCAGCGCAAAGCCGAACAGGATGGCCAGCAGTAACACCTGCAGAACATCGCCCGAAACAAACGCCCCCGCGAAAGTGTCCGGAATGATATGCAGCACCATATCAAGCGCGTTCATCTTCGCGGCCTTCGCCGCGAAGTCGGCCACCTGGCTGGCGTCGCCCTGCGTGAAGCCACTTGTGATGTGCACGAGATTGCCGACGAGCAGACCGATAAGCAGCGCAACCGTCGACACCACTTCGAAATAGACCAGCGCCTTCACGCCGATGCGGCCCACTTTGCCCGTGTCTTGCACATGGGAAATGCCCGATACGACGGTGCAGAAGATGATCGGCCCGATAATCATGCGGATCAACTTCACGAAGCCGTCGCCCAGCGCCTTGATCCATTGGTTGGTCGCAAGATCGGGAAACAGAATTCCCACGGCAATGCCAAGCGCAGTGGCGATCAGCACCTGTACGTAGGAGCGCTTGTACCAAGCGATTTTCGATCGCATGTGCGCGGGCGTGACGATTTCCATCGGATGGCCTCAGCCGGTGGTGATGGCGGTTTTCACGTCCGCCTCGTCGATTTGCTGGCGCATGTTCGCAGCCAGTGCGGCAGGCGTGACCTCGCCTTCCCAACGCGAGATGACGACGGCGGCAACCGCATTGCCGATCATGTTGGTGAGACCGCGACCGCGGCTCATGAACTGATCGACGCCGAACACGATGGCCATGCCTTGCGCCAGTTGCGGATTGATCACGGCAAGCGTCGCGTAGAGCGTGATGAAACCAGCGCCCGTGATACCCGCCGAGCCCTTGGAGGTGAGCATCGCCACACCCAAGATCACGACCTGTTGCGTGATCGTGAGTTCAACGCCCAGCACCTGGCTGATGAACAACGTCGCCAGCGTCATGTAGACATTTGTGCCGGCCAGATTGAACGTGTAACCCGTCGGCACGACGAGACCGACCACCGATTTCGAGCAGCCCAGGCGTTCGAGCTTCTCCATCAGCACGGGGAGCGCGGATTCCGACACGCCGGTGCCGAGCACCAGCAGCAACTCGTTCTTGATGTAGACCAGCAGACTCCAGATCGAGAAGCGCGCCATGCGCGCCGTGGCGCCGAGCACCACAAAGATAAAGACGATCACGGTTGCGTAGAACAGCAGCACAAGTTCGATCAAATTGCCGAGCGCCACCGCACCGAACTTCGCCACCGTAAACGCCAGTGCGCCGAACACGCCCAGGGGCGCGGCCTTCACGATGATGGCGACGACGCCGAACACCGCATGGGTCATTTCGTCGATCAGGGTGCGCAGCGTGTTGCCGCGCTCGCCCAAGAACATCAGCGCAAAGCCGAACAGAATGGAGAAGAGCAAAACCTGCAGGATGTCGCCGCCGGCGAAGGCGCCGACCACCGTGTCGGGGATGATGTGCAGCACCATGTCGACAGGCTTCATGTCGGCCGCCTGGTTGGCGAAATTGGCGATGGTGGAAGGATCGCCCTTGGCGACCATGCCGCGACCGATGGGAATGAGATTGCCGGCGATCAGACCGATCACCAAAGCGAGCGTGGAGACCACCTCGAAGTAGAAGAGCGCTTTAACGCCGACACGGCCGACCTTGCGGGCGTCGTGCATGTGGGCGATGCCCGACACGACGGTGCAGAAGATCAAGGGCGTGATGATCATCTTGATCAGCTTGATGAAGTCGTCGCCCAGAACCTTCACCCAGGGATTTTTGGCGAAATCCGGAAACAGAAAGCCGACAGCGATGGCCAAAATCACAGCGATCAAGACCTGCCCATAAGACGTGCGCAGAAACGGCTTGCCCTTAGCCCCAGCGGCCATCACTTCCCCCTTTAAATTCTTTATATTATTTCCAAATCCCGACAGGGCAGCTCCATGCCTTGCCGGTTATGGAAGATATGTAACCCAAAGCGTAAGCGATTGTCTCGCGGCGCTACCACGCCGCCACAACTCAATTTCGCTGCACCGATGCTCTCATTACCGCTACGCGGCGTGGGCGAGCAATTCGGCGATGCGCTCCTTGAGCTGTTGTGCAGTGCAAGGTTTTTCGATGAGCGGCCCGCTCCAGGCATCCGACAGCGCCTGCGCATAGCCGGTCATGATGAGGATCGGCACATCGCTATGGCTTTCGCGGATGCGGCGCGCGGTTTCGGTGCCGTTCATACCCGGCATGGCGAAATCGAGCAGGATGAGATCGACGCGTGAATCTTGGCTCAGGGCTTCGAGACAAGCCTCGCCCGAGGCCGCTTCGCGCACGTCGCAACCCATTTCATTCAACGCATCCGTCGTCACGCGGCGCACTTCGGCGTCGTCATCGACGGCCAGGATGCGCGTGCCCTTTGCCAGCACCGCGGTGGAACGTGGCGCGACCGCAGGTTTCACGGCCATTGCTGCGGCGCGCGGCAGGAAGATTCGCACCGTGGTGCCACGGCCGATTTCGGTTTCCATTTCCACCCCGCCGCCCAATTGCTTGGCGGTGCCGAGCACCTGACTCAAACCCAAGCCTGAGCCCTGCCCCACCGCCTTGGTGGTGAAGAAGGGTTCAAACACGCGCGCCAGAATATCGGCGGGCATGCCGGTGCCGCTGTCCGTCAGCGAAACGCGGACATAGTCGCCGAGCGGCGGACTTTCGGGACGGAAGGCGGCATGCGTGACCTTGCTGTTGTCGGCGTTGATGTTGAGCGTGCCGCCCTCGGGCATCGCATCGCGCGCGTTGATTGCGAGGTTGAGCAGCATCAATTCGAATTGCGTGACATCGGCGAGGGCCGGCCACAACGGATCGCCAATCGTCTCAGAACCCGTCTTCTCCGAACCGATCTTGACGTTCACCGTGATGGTGCCGCCAAGCGTGCGGCGCAGCAGTTCGGCCGTGCTTTGCACCACGGATGCAACGTCGATGCTCTCCACGTTGAGCCGCTGCTTGCGCGAGAAGGCCAGCAATTGCGAGGTGAGCTTGGCGCCGCGCTCGCAGGCCTGACGCGCATAATTGATGCCGCGCAGCAATTTCTCGTCGTTCACGCGCCCCGCGAGCAGATCGATATTGCCGCGAATGACCATCAGCAGATTGTTGAAATCGTGCGCGATGCCGCCGGTGAGCTGACCCATCGCTTCCAATTTTTGGCCGTGCAGCAGGCGCTCGTTTGCGTCCTGCAATTCGCGCGAACGCTCGTCAACGCGCGACTCCAGCGAGGCGTTCAACTGCCTCAACTCGTTCTCCTTGCGATCGACCGAGAGGATCGCATCATCCAGTGCGTTGGCCAATTCGTCGAGTTCGCGCAAGCCGCTGCGCTTCACCAGCGCCGGCGCGCGGCGCTCCCAGGCGCGGGCGGCTTCCGCCAAACCTTCAACGGGCCGCGCAATGGAACGCGCCATCCAATAGGCAAGCAGTGCCGAAAGGACGAACAGCGCCAGCATCACGGCAGCACCCCAACCGAGATTGCGCAACGTGCCGCCGATCAGCGATTGGCGCGTCATCGCCACGGCGACGGTCCAGCCGTAATCCGGCAAGCGGTTATAGGCCGCCACCGTGGCGTTGCCTTCCAGCGAGTGGCTTTCAAACACCCCGGAATTGGCACGCGCCAGACGTTGGTTCATCTCCGGCGAGGCCGGGCTGCCGGCATAACGAGTACTGTCACGGCTGCGCGCGACGATCACCGCGCGCGAGTCGAGGATCGCGCCGACCCAGGCCGGCGGAAAATGCTGATCGTCGAAGATCGCGGCGAAGCCGTTGGTCGGCATTGTGATCACAAGCCGCAAATTCGGCTGACCCGGCCGCGTCACAATCCGCCCCATCAGCACCGCTGGCGCTTTCAGGAAGGCGGCGGTGAACACATCCGACAGGCGCAGATCGGTCGCGAGATTGGTCCAAACCACATCGCCGGGCGACAGATCGATGTTCGGCAACGCCGCGCCGCGCGGCAAGCGCGTGTTCACCAATTGATGGCCGTTCTCGTCGATCAGAACGATGGAGCCGGAGAGCGAGGCCACCGAGGCGCGCGCCTGCGTGTCGAACGCGGCGATATCGTTGGTCTCCAGCGAAGGCGAATGTGCCAGGGCCTCCAACGCGACGCGGTCCTGGCCGAATTGCCGGTCGAGCACGAGCGATAGCGCCTGAGCATTGGAGGTCAGCTCCTGCTCGGCGGCGACACGCAATTGGCGGTATTCGTTGAACAAAAGTGCGCCGCCGGCCAGCGCCGCCGGCACGAGTATGACGACAGCCAGCAGGAACAGGCGGGCGCGCAACGATTTGGCGTGTGTGGCCTGCTTGCTCAACACCACCGGAAACAAAATCCCTGCATAGTCAGGCTGCCCTCGGCGACCTTCGCACCGCGATGCTGCTCTGCCGCCGGAAAAACCGCAAGATGCGCGGGCGCGAGTTCCCGGCGTGAGCGTCCGTTACCCAACCAGTAACTAATGGTCGAGTTGCATCGTCTGATTGCCTTCGGCGTCAACCGAACGGTTGTTCTGCGCGCAATTCATCTCCACGGGCTGCCAATCGCGATGGCGGCTATAGAGAATGGTGTAGTGCGCGGGCGCGTTAAGAATGTCCGGCGCTTCCAGCGTCGTGTCGATCTGCATCGTATCGGGATCTTTCAGGAAGATGCGCTCGACCACGTGCATGTTCTTGCCGCCGGGGAAGCCGTAAAAGATTTCGTTGCCGATATCCAAGCCGACCGTGTCGGTGACAAGCGTGCCGCCTTCCCAATGGCCGACCGCGTCGCCCTGCATCGAAGCTTTGCCGATATGATGCTTGCGGCTATCGGTGTAGATGCGGCGCACGAAACCTTGTGTCTGCGTGAGCAGAACTTCACCCGGCAAGAACACCCATTCTTCCGTGTATTCTTCCGGGCCCGACATACCGCCGGGGAAACCGCCGGGCAGACATTTCTTCGAGCGGCTCGGAATGTCGCCATTGACCTTGCGCAGCGCGCCCAGCGCGTCCGCCTCCTTTTGGCCCTTGTCATTCAACGGCCAACCGGTGGATTTCGGCAGGCTTTGCGACACCCACACGCCTGTCCAGTCAGGAAGATTTTTCACGTCGTCCCAGGTCTTGCCTTGCGGCGAGGCCGCATCGTCAGCCGCGGGCGCAGAACCGGCGGAGAGGCACAGGGCGCTCAGCGCAGCCGCCACAAAAGCGAATCCGTGCTTGCGAGAAATCATCATTTTGCGTCCGCGTTTTGTTCATTGGAGTCGGTCAAGGGCGGGGAACATGCCACCATACCTTTACGGCTGCAATTCGGCACAACCCTCAATCTGGTGCGCTTTATCGCAACTGCGAAGAGACGCGAACATGGTGTTCGGTACGAGACGGCCGTTACGAATGTGGCTATCTTTCGCCCGCGAATATCGCTTGAATCCGCGTCACAAAATCTCGGGGAGAAGACATAATGACGAATTCCATTCGCAAAATTTCACTGATCTCGGCAGCACTGCTCGTTGGCGTCGCCATCGGCGGCACCGCACCGGTGTGGACCAATGCCATGTCGGCCTACGCCGCGGACGACGCCGCAGCACCGGCAGCGCCCGCCAGAGTAAGGCTCGTGCCGCAGAAATATCTTTTCATCATGTGGAAGAAAGACGGCGCGCATAAAGAGACGCCGGAGGAGATGAAAACGATGCTCGCCTATCAGGGCAAGATGGAGCACGACGGCCAGAAATTCATCGGCGGCGCGTTGAACTCCGAAGACGGCAAGCGCTCGGGCGGCATCGTGATCATCCGCGCCAATTCCTGGGCCGAAGCCCGCGCCATCTGCGACGCCGACCCCGGCGTGAAGGACGGCTCGACCACCTATGAACTGCACCAATTTGCGTTGAACTCCGGCACGTTCAGTCTGCAGCTGAACTTCTCGGATGCGGCGCAGACCTTGTTCTCGCCGGCCACACCGGCCCCCGAGAAAGCCCCCGCAGCAGCGAAATAATCAAAGAGTCCGCAGAGACTCCAGAAAAGGGCTTCGTGGGACTTCACCCCCTGCGGAGCCCTTTCTGACATTTACATCCGGAGGAAGCTTATGACTCATCCCGACACGCGCAACGCTGTGCGCGCCATTTCCGCGGCTTCGCTTCTTGCTGTCGTGCTGGCTGTGCCGGTTGCGCTGGCTGCCGAGGCTGTTCCGGCGGCTGTCACCGCTACGGTTGCTGATTCAGGACGCCCGCGCGAAGACATCGAGCGCGATGGCTTACGCAAGCCCGCCGAGGTGTTGAGCTTCTCGCAGATCAAGCCGGGCATGCACATTGCCGAATTTTCGCCCGGCACCGGCTATTACACGCGGCTGCTGTCGAAGCTCGTCGGGCCGAAGGGCAAGGTCTACACGATCGTGCCGCTCACCGGCTTCAAGGACGCCCGCGCCTATCGCGATGGCTACAAGGGCAAGGAGTTGCCGGTGGATACCGCACTCGGCATCGCCAACATTGCCGAATACAAAAACGTCGAAGTGCTGTGGGAGAACGTCGGACAGAATGACGGACAATTCCCGCTGCCCGAGCAGGTGGACGCGGTGTTCACCACCGACAATTATCACGACTTCCACACCAAGAATTACGGCACGCCCGATCCGGCTGCCATCGACAAAGCGATCCTGCAAACGCTGAAGACCGGCGGCCTCTACATCGTAGTGGATCACGCTGCACAAAAGGGTGCGGGCTTCGCCATCGCGGATTCGTTGCACCGTTCCGATCCCGATGCGGTGAAGGCGGAAGTGTTGAGCGCGGGTTTCACTTTCGATGGCGAAAGCAATGCGCTGGCAAACGCATCCGATGACAGATTGAAAGCCTCAACCGATCCGGCGATGCACGACAAGACGGACGAGTTCGCATTCCGCTTCAAGAAACCGGCCGGCGCGATCGAACCCACGCGTCCGAAGAAAGACCCGCTGACGAATTATTACGAGAACACCTACATCTACAACATGGGCCCCGGCGAGCGGCATCACTTCTATCACGCCGACACGACCTACCAGGAGTTCGGCAAGGACGACATGCAGGCCGGTTACTTCTTCTGGGATGCAAAGGGCCAGTTCTGCATCGTGCACCAATTTCCGATTTTGCAGCGCCAATACAATTTTTGCGCCAACGACATCAATTATCACGAGATCAACGAGAAATGGGTGACATCGCGTCCGGGTCGCGGCACCACCAATCAGACGCTGCTCAAGGGCCATGTGTATCCGTGAGAAACTACACGAAGGTTTGGAGGATCGCATCTTAGGGAGGGGTTGATGTTGAAATCCGTTGCCCGCGCAACCGCGCGCCCGGTGTTGGTTTCCGTGTTTCTTTCATTGAGCCCAGGTGTTGCGTTGATGGCATCCGCAAATGGTGCGGACACAGCATCCCGTCCTGTCTCCATTCCCTCTTATGTCGCGATGGCGGTTGCCGATTCCGGGCGGCCGCCATCCGACACGCCGCACGATGCCTCTCGCAAGCCCGCCGAGATCGTTGCCTTCTCAGGCATCAAGCCCGGCATGCACATCGCCGAGTTCTCGCCGGGCGACGGCTATTACACACGCATACTGTCCAAGATCGCCGGGCCAAAGGGCCGCGTGTTCACCGTGGTGCCGTTCGCCAGCTCCATCGATGCACGTGCGCTGCGCGAGGCCAACAAAGACAAGGTGCTTCCCATCGATCAGGCCTTGGCGCTGAGCGATATCAAGACCTACGAGAACATCACGGTGCTGTGGGAAAATGTGGGGCAGATGGGCGGACAATTCCCGCTGCCCGAGCAGGTGGATGCCGTATTCGCCTACGGCAATTATCACGATCTGCACACGCGCGCGCTCGAATACACCGACATGAACACCAAGGCGACGGGCAATCCCAACGTCACGGGCACCGACCGCGCCATCCTGCAAACGATGAAAGTGGGTGGCACCTTCACGGTGATCGATCACGTCGCTGCCAAAGATGCGGGTTGGAGTGCTGCCGAAACGCTGCACCGTTCCGATGCCGACAAGTTGAAAGCGGAAATTCTAACGGCCGGTTTCGTGCTCGACGGCGAGAGCAACATCCTTAGCAACATTTCCGACGATCATAGCAAATCGGCTGACGATGCGTCGTTACGCGACAAGACCGATCAGATCGTGCTGCGCTTCAAGAAACCGGCAGGTGCATTGGCCGATGCGCGGCCCAAAGACGATCCGGTGAAGAATTATTACGAGAACACCTACGTCTATAATACCGGGCCGGCCGAACGGCACCATTTCTATCATGCCAACGGCACCTACGAAGAGTTCGGCAAAGACGATATGCAGCAGGGCTGGTGGTTCTGGGATGCCGCGGGCCATTGGTGCATGGTGCATCAGACGCCGGTGCCGCAACGCCAGTATGATTTCTGCGCACCCGACATCGCAAACCATCAGGTGGGTGAGAAGTGGACCGTCTATCGCACCTGGCGCGGCACCACGGAACAGACCTTGTTGAAAGGCCACGTCTACTTCTAAAGGTAGTCGCGGTTCGTTTCAGGAGTGAACATGGCTTTGGATAAAAACAACGTGGCCGATGAAGTCGGCACCGGTAAGCTCATCTTACGCTGCACGCTGGGCTCGCCGTTCAGCCGCAAGATCCGCGTTGCGGTGATCGTGCTGGGCTTGAGCGAGCATGTGGAAATCCAGAACTGCAAACCTTCGGACCCCAACGACACGCTGCGCATCCAAAATCCGCTGGGCAAGATGCCCACGCTGGTGCTGCCCGATGGCACCGCCGTGTACGACAGCCCCGTGATCTTGGAGTTCCTGCAGGATTACAAAGGCACCAACCAACTCATCCCGGCTGGCGGCATGACACGCATCCGCGCGCTCACCCGCATCGCATTGTGCGACGGCATCATGGAAGCGGGCCTCGCCATCTCCAATGAATCGCGCTGGCGCGCGGTTGAGAAGCACGAAGAGAAATGGCTGCAGTATCAGCGCGAGAAGATGCTGCGCGGACTTAGCGCCTTCGAGCGCGATCTGTCCGATCCCGCTGTCACGGATGCGGTGAGCATCGGCCTAGCCGTGACGCTGGATTACATCGATTGGCGCAAGCATGTGGAATGGCGCCAGCCGAACCCCAAGCTCGTCGCGTGGTACGAGAAGTTCGGCGCACTCGAGCCCGCTTTCCATCAGACGGATCGTCCTGCGGGCTACGGCAACGCCTAATGGCAAAAGCGAAACCGAAGGCGAAGCCCACGGCAAAAAAGGTGACGGCAAAACTGCCGCCTTCGGTCGCCAAGGCGCGCGCCAAAATCGCCAAGACCGCGCCGAAGCTGATCGCCTACACCGAAAATTTGATCTTCGGCGATGTCTGGGAGGGCAAGGAACTTTCCAAACGCGACCGCAGCCTGATCACCATTGCCGCCTTGGTGGCGCAATATCGCAACGGACAGCTGGCCGGAAACATCGAGCGAGGTCTGCAGAACGGCCTGACGCGCGAGGAGATCGTCGGGATCATCACCCACATGGCGTTCTATTCGGGTTGGCCGACCGCCATGGAAGCGGCGCGTATCGCCACCGAAGTGTTCGAGCGGGAAGGCTAACCCGACATGCCTGCCCTTTTTTCAACCGTAATGCTTAAGCGATAAGCGAAACTCGTAGCTCACGCCTTTTCTTTTGCCCGATAGTTTTGCAGATTGCCCTCATATTCAGCAGCCAAGGGATTGGCCTGCGCTTGTGACTGTGGGGGAATTGCGTGATCGATCCGGCCAACACCGCCTGGCTTCTGACAGCCACGGTTCTCGTACTGTTCATGACACTGCCCGGCCTTGGGCTGTTCTATGCGGGCCTTGTGCACGCCAAGAACATCCTATCCGTGCTGATGCACTGCATCGCCATCGCCTGTCTGGCGTCCGTCCTGTGGTTCGGCTGGCTCTACAGCCTCTCCTTTGCACCCGGATCGCCCTATATCGGAGGTTGGGAGAAATCCTTCCTGGCGGGCGTCACCCGCACCTCCGTCTACGGCAACCAGACCATCCCCGAGACGGTCTTCTGCCTGTTCCAGATGACCTTCGCGATCATCACGCCCGCGCTGATCGTCGGCGCCTTCGTCGAGCGCGTGAAATTCTCGGCCGTGCTGCTGTTCTCCACGCTCTGGCTGTTCATCGTCTACGCGCCCACCGCGCATTGGGTGTGGGGCGGCGGCTGGCTGGCGCAGATCGGCGTGCTCGATTTCGCCGGCGGTATCGTCGTGCACACCACGGCGGGCATCTCGGCCCTGGTTTTCGCCATCGTGCTCGGCCCGCGCAAAGGTTTCCCGCATCACATCCAGCCGCCCCATGCGCCGTGGATGGTGATGGTGGGTGCAGGGATGCTCTGGGTCGGCTGGTTCGGCTTCAACGCCGGTTCGGCGCTGGCCGCCAACGGCGATGCCGGCATGGCAGCCCTTGTCACGCATCTGGCGGCAGCCACGGCCTCGCTCGTCTGGCTCACCGTCGAATGGGTGCGCTTCGGCAAGCCCAGCCTGGTCGGCCTCGTCACCGGCACCATCGCTGGCCTTGCCACCATCACCCCCGCTTCCGGCTATGTCGGCCCGATGGGTGGCGTGATCTGCGGCTTGGCGGGCGGCGGGATTTGCTATGTCGCCGTGATGGTGGTGAAGCGCACGCTCGCCATCGACGACTCTCTCGATGTCTTTGCGGTGCACGGTGTCGGTGGCATGACCGGCACGCTGCTGGCGGCCTTCCTCGTCACCGGCGTGGGCGGCGTCGGCTTGGCGCCCGGCCAAACGATGGGCGGCCAATTCCTGGTACAGGCCGAAGGTGTCGCCGCGGTCGCCGCATGGTCGGCTGTCGCCAGCTTCATCATCCTGAAGCTTGCCCAATATACCGTGGGCTTGCGCGTGAGTGACGACAAGGAAACCCAAGGCCTCGACCTCAGTTCGCACGGCGAGGCCGGTTACAACGCATCGTTCGGAGGAACCCACTCATGAAATTCATCGTCGCCATTATCCAGCCGCATCGCCTAGACGCGGTGCGCGAAGCCCTCACCCAGGTCGGCGTTTATGGCCTCACGGTCAGCGAAGTGCGCGGCTACGGCCGTCAGCGCGGCCACACCGAAGTCTATCGCGGCGCGGAATACACCATCAATTATCTGCCCAAGCTGAAGCTGGAGATCGCGGTGGATTCGGCGCTGGCGGAGGCCGTGGTGGAGGCGGTGCAGAACGCAGCCCGCACCGGCAAGATCGGCGACGGCAAGATCTTCGTGTTCGAGCTGGCGCAGGCCACGCGCATCCGCACCGGCGAAACCGGCACGGGCGCGCTGTAACCTCTGCCGGACTTCAGCC
>CAIYRG010000373.1 GCA_903928515.1 uncultured Alphaproteobacteria bacterium
CATCGTGAGATGCTTGGGGCCCGAGGCATCGGCGGTGATGAACGGCAGGTTCACTTCCGTCTGCATCGCCGAGGAGAGTTCGATCTTCGCTTTTTCGGCCGCTTCCTTCAGACGTTGAAGGGCGAGGCGGTCGCCGCGCAGATCGATGCCGGATTCCTTTTTGAATTCGTCAGCCAGATAGCTGACCAAGCGCATGTCGAAATCTTCACCGCCGAGGAACGTGTCGCCGTTGGTGGATTTCACCTCGAACACGCCGTCGCCGATTTCCAGAACCGAGATATCGAACGTGCCGCCGCCAAGGTCATAGACCGCGATGACGCCGGAGTTCTGCTTGTCCATGCCGTAGGCAAGAGCGGCAGCCGTCGGTTCGTTGATGATGCGCAGCACTTCCAAACCGGCAACTTTGCCGGCGTCTTTGGTGGCTTGGCGCTGAGCGTCGTTGAAGTAGGCCGGAACGGTGATGACGGCTTGCGTCACCTTCTCGCCGAGATGGGCTTCGGCGGTTTCCTTCATCTTCTGCAGGATGAAGGCGGAGACTTCGGACGGGGAGTATTTCTTGTTGTCGCGGCCCTGCACCCACGCATCGCCATTGTCGGCTTTGACGATCTTGTAGGGGACCATGCCGATGTCCTTCTGGGTCATCGGATCGTCGAAGCGGCGGCCAATCAGCCGCTTGATGGCGAAATAGGTGAATTCCGGGTTGGTGACGGCCTGGCGCTTCGCCGGCTGTCCGATCAGGCGTTCACCGTCGGCGGAGAACGTCACGATGGACGGCGTGGTGCGCGCGCCTTCCGCGTTCTCGATAACTTTGGGGGCCGCGCCGTCCATAACAGCGACGCACGAATTCGTCGTGCCCAGATCGATACCGATCACCTTAGCCATGCTTGAAGTTCCTTCCTTCTCGGCGGACATGGACGAAACCCCGCAGGCGTTTCGTCTATCCCCTTTGATAAACCTCGGTTTTTCGCGTTTTTGCGAAAGACCATAATGATGCTGGGGGGTATATAGGGGTGGCCCCAGAAGGCCGCAAGTTGGCACCGTCACGAAAAGCACGCGAAACGGCCAATAGGTGCCGGAACACGAGGCGGGGTAGAACGCTACCGAACCAATATTGGCGCCGAAACGACAATTGGAAGGCCCGGAGACCACATGAGCGAGACATACAACATTGCCGTCCTGGTGGGGTCGCTCCGCAAGGAGTCTTTGAACCGCAAGACCGCCCAAACGCTGATCGCGGTGGCGCCCGCTTCGCTGAAGCTGGAGATCGTCGAGATCGGTGGGATGTCGCTCTACAATCAGGATCTGGACGCAACCGCGCCCGCCGATTGGGCGGCCTTCCGCAACAAGGTTCGCCCCGTGGACGCCGTGCTGTTCGTGACGCCGGAATACAACCGCTCGGTGCCGGGCGTGTTGAAGAACGCCATCGATGTCGGCTCGCGCCCCTATGGCCACAGCGTGTGGGACGGCAAGCCCGCAGGCGTGGTCAGCGTGTCACCCGGCGCGGTCGGCGGCTTCGGCGCCAACCATCATTTGCGCCAGAGTTTCGTGTTCCTGAACATGCCGGCCATGGCCCAGCCCGAGGCCTATATCGGCCACGCCGACAAGCTGTTCGACGAAGCCGGCACAATGACCAACGATGGCACCAAGAAATTCCTCGGCACCTTCATGGAGTCCTTCGCCGCGTGGGTGGCGATCCACAAGAAGAAGAGCTAACGCGCCGCACGGTCTAACGCCGCAGGCGACACTTGCGTTCATGGACCCAGCCCGTCGCGGGGTCCATGCTGCGCCGTCGCCGTTTTCGCAACCGGTGCCCCAATGGATTTTGACGCCGTCACACTGGCACGCGTGCAATTCGCCTTCACCATGGGGTTTCATATTCTATTCCCCGCCATCACCATTGGGCTCGCGTCGTATCTGGCGGTGCTCGAAGGTCTTTGGCTGGCAACGGGGCGTGACGCGTTTCTCAATCTCTTTCGCTACTGGCTGCGCATCTTCGCGGTGGTGTTCGGGATGGGCGTCGTGTCCGGCATCACCATGTCCTATCAATTCGGCACCAATTGGTCGGTCTTTGCCGATGCCACCGGGCCGGTGATCGGGCCGCTGATGGGCTACGAGGTGCTCACCGCGTTCTTTCTCGAAGCGGGTTTCCTCGGCGTGATGTTGTTCGGCTTGGAGCGCGTGGGAAAGCGCGCGCATTTCATGGCGACGCTGGCGGTGGCTGTCGGCACGCTCACCTCCACATTTTGGATTCTTGCCGCCAATTCCTGGATGCAGACGCCCGCGGGCACGGTGCGCAATGCGCAAGGCCAATTCGTTCCGGTGGATTGGTGGGCGGTGATCTTCAATCCCTCGTTCCCTTATCGCCTCGTGCACATGGTGATCGCGGCCTATCTCACCACGGCGTTGATCGTGGGCGCTGCCGGTGCGTGGCATCTGTTGCGCGCGCGCAAGACCCATCGCGCGGTGGCGGAAGAAACGCGCATCATGTTTTCCATGGCGATGTGGATGGCGGCACTCGTATCGCCGGTGCAGATTTTTGCGGGCGATCAGCACGGCTTGAATACGCTCATTCATCAGCCGGTGAAGATCATGGCGATGGAAGGCCATTATCAAAGCCACCCTGAGGGCGCGCCTTTGGTGCTGTTCGCTATTCCCGATCAGCAAAACGGCGTGTTGCGCTATGCGATTGAGATTCCCCAACTCGGGTCGTTGGTTTTGAAACACGATCTGCACGCACCGATGAACGGTCTCGACACGGTGCCGCGCAGCGATTGGCCGTTTGTGCCTGTGGTGTTCTGGTCGTTCCGCGTGATGGTGGGATTGGGTTTCGCGATGCTCGGGCTTGGGGCTTACAGCCTGCTCGCGCGGACGCGCGGCGCGCTCTATCGCTGGCGTCCGCTGCATGTTCTGGCCGTGGCGATGGGCCCGGCCGGACTCGTCGCAGTGCTGGCGGGATGGACAACCACCGAAGCCGGACGGCAGCCTTACACGGTGTATGGTCTGTTGCGGACCGCGCAATCCGCATCACCTCTGGCGTCACCGGCTGTTGGCTCGTCGCTTGCGGTTTTCGTTCTCGTCTATCTTTCGATCTTCGGATTCGGCGTGGTCTATGCGCTGCGCCTGATCGCGCGTCAGCCGAGTCCGGCAGAACCTGGCATGCAACCCGGCCAGCCGTTGCGGGCATCGGGTGTGACGCCAGCGGCTGCGCTCGGTCACGGACACGCGCGATGATCGCAGCTCCGCCGCTTCTGCCGCTGGTCTGGGCCTTGGTTCTGGCCTTCGCGGTGTTCGCCTATGCCGCGATGGATGGCTTCGATCTCGGCATCGGCATCTTGTTTCCGTTTCTGCCCGACAAGCATCACCGCGATGTGGCGATGGCGAGCATCGCGCCGGTCTGGGACGGCAACGAAACCTGGCTGGTGCTGGGCGGCGGGGGATTGTTCGCGGCGTTTCCGCTCGCCTTCGCAATTGTCATGCCCGCGGTCTACACGCCGATCATCGCCATGCTGGTGTCGCTCGTGTTTCGCGGCGTGGCCTTTGAATTTCGTGGGCAGGTGCCGGAGACCAAGAAGAACTATTGGGATGTCGCGTTCTTTCTGGGTTCGCTGATGACCGCGCTTTCGCAAGGCATCGTTCTCGGCGCAATTCTGCAAGGAATCAAAGTCGCAGGCCGGCAATATGCCGGCGGCTGGGTAGTGTCCTAATTTGATTTTGGCGGGTGCGGAAAGCCGCAGTTGAAGGTTCCGTGGCCTTGTTTTAGGCGTTGAAAATAGCCCACTGGGTCTGGCCCTCCTAATGCGCAGTATTCGAGACTGCCCGTCCAGCGATCCATCTCGTACACCTCAGAATTGGATTCACCGTCTGAGGAATACCCAACTGCGGAAATCGTTTATCGCTCAATGAATAGAATGCTTGCTGCGATTATTGCGGCACCCACAAGAGTTTCCCACTTGACCTTCATTTCCCCGCCCGCGCTTCAGCCACGATAGCCGCTCTTACAGCCTCACGAGGGCCGATGATCTTCGGTGTATGCAGCACGGCAAAGAACCGGCGCTTACCGTCTGGAAGGTCATAGGACCACGCGTAGGCGCGAAACGCGCCACTATCGCTGCCCTTCAAATCGAAAACTGAGACACTACCGTCCCAAACAGTTTGACCGCCGTATTCCTCATGGATGGGAACACCCGAACATAGGCTGACGGCAATGCCGCTCGCACTGAGGCGGCGAATCTGCTGATGCTGATTCGCTGTCGAACCTCCTTCGGTCGAACGCTTGTCGACCGCCACTGTGACACGGCAGCCGCGAGCATGCGCGCTGATGAGGGCATTGGTGAGGTCCTCCCGGTCAAAAGTGAAAGCTCCGAGGTGGACACGCTGGCTCGGCAGAGCCGCGGCAAGCATATCGAGAGCAGCATGCTGAGCCTCGCGGGCCTCGAAAAGGCACCGGACCCAGCCTAGGCTGTCTGAGGTTCCTCATTCACGAACCCATGGACAATGCCGGCGATATCCGCCACAACAGCCGTCTTCTTGGCAATTGTCAAAGGCAGCCCCGGAAACTGACGCTCCGTCTCGACGGCGGGCGGTGGAA
>CAIYRG010000374.1 GCA_903928515.1 uncultured Alphaproteobacteria bacterium
AATCACGTCTCAGCAGGCCCAGGCTAATGATGATAGAGCGCTCCATGCCATTGCTACCCATTACGGCGTCAACGACGTCCTTGTGGTATCGGCCAAGCTACATCCCGATGCGACGTCCGGCCGTGATGCACTCGACGTTTCGGCCAGCCGTATTGGAAATGCCGCCACCGAAGAAAGCATCGTGACGGCATTTGCACCTGAAGCGAATGATTCCGACGACGGTGCCATGTTCGATCGTGCAGTTACGTCGATCAAAAGTCGTATCGAGGAAAGCTGGAAGCAGTCGAGCTTGCTCCATTTCGGTTCTCAGCAGCAAATCGCAGTTACAGTGCAGCTCGGAAGCATTGATGCCTTGACGACGGTGATGCGCAGACTCGATGGTCTGGCACCGATCCAGCGTGTCGATCTCGTGCGCACATCACGCGAGCAAGCTGACCTTCAGTTGAGTTTCGTCGGTGATGCCGGTCAATTGGCCCTGCTTTTGGCGCAGCGCAATCTGTCGCTCAGTCAGGATTCCGGCAGCTATACCCTCAAGCCGGCGGTGGGTGGAGCCGGGGCACAGCGGTGACCTTGCCCAATCTAATCTCGTTGGCCCGGCTTCTGGCGGTTCCAGTCGTGATATGGGCGATTCTCGCCGATGAAATGGGCTTAGCGTTCTGGTTGTTCGTTGCGGCTGGATTATCCGATGCACTTGATGGCTATCTCGCCCGCCGCTCCGGCACGCAAACTATGGTTGGTGGTTTCCTCGATCCACTCGCGGACAAGGCGCTTTTGGTCAGCGTCTATCTAACACTCGGCCACAACGGCGATCTACCGCTGTGGGTCGTGATTATGGTGGTTTCGCGCGATGTTCTCATTGTTGGCGGCGTGATCCTGTCCCATACCTTGACCCATATGCTGAAGCCTGAACCTTTGATGGTCAGCAAGATCAATACGGTGGCTCAAATCGTCCTCGCAGCGACGATTTTGAGTGAATCTGCCCTTAACGACGACTGGCACATGGCGATATTGATGTTGATCTGGGCGGTGGCCGCTACAACCTTGGCTTCAGGTGCCAGCTATATTGTGCAGTGGACTCGTCTCATGTCGACGATGGAGCACAATCGATGAATGGCAATCGTCCGGCGGTCTTCTGGCTTGTGGTTACGCTCGTCGTTGCATGCCTGATTTATCTTCTCAATACGGTGCTATTGCCGTTCGTGGCCGGCATTTTGGTCGCGTATTTTCTGGCGCCAATCGTGGCGCGTTTCGAGCGCCACGGGATGCCGCGATGGGCAGGTGCCGCAATCGCTTTGCTACTTTTTATTACCGCGCTGGTTGTGCTGGCGATGTTGGTCGTGCCGGCCCTGATGGCACAGGTGACGGCTCTGATCGACCGTATGCCAGCATTGATCGACACCTTGCAGGCGCGTTTTGGTCAGTGGGTGCCGGTTGTCGAAAATCAGTTGCGGGGTAATCTTGACAGCATCAAGAGCAATGCCGGCGGGATGGCAGGCGAGGTGGCGACGTTCCTGATCGGTTTTGCCGGACGCGTGCTGGCCGGCGGGGCTGCCATCGTCAATGCGCTTTCGCTTCTATTCATCATGCCGGTGGTGGCTTTCTATCTCCTGCGCGATTGGCCGCGCCTGATCGCAACGGTCGATGGCTGGATACCGCGTCCGGTTGCTCCGACAGTTCGTGAGTTGATCTCCGAGATGGATCGCATTATCGCCGCCTTCATTCGTGGTGTTGGCATGGTGTGTCTGTCGCTTGCTGCCTATTAC
>CAIYRG010000375.1 GCA_903928515.1 uncultured Alphaproteobacteria bacterium
CCATCCACCGCCGCAATCGAGGCGGTGAAGAAATATTTCAATTCGAAAACGCCGCGCGGCGTCGCGATGTATTTGTTCGAGGTCACGCGGCTGACCGTCGATTCGTGCATGCCGATGGCATCGGCGATCACGCGCAGGTTCAGCGGCCGCAGATGACGCACGCCGCTGGTGAGGAACGCATCCTGCTGGCGCACGATCTCGCTGGAGACTTTCAGAATGGTCCGCGCGCGCTGATCGAGGCTCTTCACCAGCCAGTTCGCATTGTTCAGGCACTCGACCAGATAGTTCTTGTCGTCCTTGGAACGCGCCGATGAATTGACCTTGGTGTAGTAACGGCTGTTCACCAGCACGCGCGGCAAGGTGTCGGAATTCAATTCCACGTTCCAGCCGCCATCGGTGCCTTCACGCACATACACGTCGGGCACGACAGGCTGCACCGGCTCCGCGCCGAACGCCAAGCCGGGCTTGGGCGTGAGGCCGCGGATTTCCTGGATCATGTCCATGACGTCTTCGGCATCGACACCGCAATGCGCAGACAGCGCGGCCATGTCGCGCTTGGCGACGAGATCGAGCCTTCCGAGGAACAGCTGCATCACCGGATCGAGCCGGTTGCGCTCTTTCAATTGCAACGCCAGGCATTCGGCGAGATCGCGGGCGCAGACGCCCATCGGATCGAAGCCTTGCAAAACGCCGAGAACGGCTTCGACGTCTTCGCGCTCGGTGCCGAGGCGCTCGGCGACCTCTTCGAGATCCGCACGGAGATATCCGCACTCATCGACGGATTCGATCAGCGTCAGCGCGATCAACTTGTCGGCGGCGCCCAGCCCGGCGATGGCAAGCTGCGTTTCGAGATGATCTTTCAGCGTGAGATCGGCGGAGAACACCCCGTCCAGATCTTCCGATGTGTCCATGCCGCCGCCGGGGCCGACGCGCGACCAATCGGCAAGCGGCGCTGCCGACTCGCCTTCGGCCTGCTTCTCGGCGCGGCTCTGGTCGGAATACATGTCGTCGCTCGACGCATCCATGTCGGCGGCGGTGCCGAAATCCTCGCGCGCCATCGCCTGATCGAGGGCGGTGTCGTCCTTGGACGTTTCGGGGGCTTCGTTGCGCTCCGGTTCGGGCGCGGCATCGTCGCGTTCGAGCAGCGGATTGCGCTCGAGTTCGCCCTCGACATATTCGGTGAGTTCGAGATTGGAGAGCTGCAACAGCTTGATGGCCTGCTGCAACTGCGGAGTCATGACCAGGGATTGTCCCTGGCGTATCTCCAATCGTTGCGTCAGTGCCATGCTCTTTGAGCCCCTAGAACCCTACAGCGAGAACCGCTCGCCGAGATAAACCCGGCGCACGTCCTTATCGCCCACGATGTCGGAAGGCTTGCCTTCCATGAGCACCTGGCCGTCGTGAATGATGTAGGCGCGGTCGATGATTTCGAGCGCCTCGCGCACATTGTGATCGGTGACGAGCACGCCGAGGCCGCGATCTTTCAGATGCCGCACGAGTTCGCGAATGTCGTTGATGGCGATCGGATCGATGCCCGCGAACGGTTCGTCGAGGAGCATGTAGGTCGGATGCGTCGCCAGCGAGCGCGCGATTTCCACGCGGCGGCGTTCACCGCCCGACAGCGCGATGGCCGGCGTGTTGCGCACATGGGAGATCGCAAATTCGGCAAGAAGACTGTCCACCAAAGTTGCGCAATGCGCGGCGTCCGGCTCCACCAATTCGGCGGCGGCGCGGATGTTTTCCTCCGCCGTC
Organism: uncultured Alphaproteobacteria bacterium; assembly: GCA_903928515.1. Taxonomy (GTDB): domain Bacteria; phylum Pseudomonadota; class Alphaproteobacteria; order Micropepsales; family Micropepsaceae; genus CAIYRG01. The sequence goes on from CAIYRG010000375.1 coordinate 1,753, forward strand.
AGGCCGCGGAAAATCGAGGCTTCCTGCGGCAGATACCCGATGCCCAAACGCGCACGGCGGTACATCGGCAACCGCGTCACGTCATGCCCATCAAGAACGATGCTGCCGTAATCGGCCGGCAACAGGCCCGTGATCATGTAGAAGCAGGTCGTCTTGCCGGCGCCATTGGGGCCCAGAAGGCCGACCACTTCGCCGCGCTGCAACGACATGCTCACCCCGCGCACGACGGGACGTTTCTTGAAGCTCTTGCCGATATGATTGACGACAAGACCCGGCTGCCCCTCGATCACCCGCGGTGTCGGACGGTCAGTGATTGGCTTCGTCTGGTCGAGCTTCGTTTCCATCTGGCCCAAGTTTTGCTCTGCCCCCGCTTAAGATTGCGTGAACCTTAGAGTTTCGGCGCCGTTTTTGCGGCGCCCGCCGCCGGTTTGGCGGCTGTATCGGTCGCCGGTTTGGCGGCCGTATCGGTTTTGTCTGCCGGTATAAACAAGCCCTGCACGCGGCCCGGCTTGGTCTGCCCGTCCGGGCCCGTGGTCGCCGCTGCGAGCAGATGCGATTGGCCGGTGGCGATTTCCATGTCGGCCTGAGCGCCGCGCATGACGCTCTGTTCCTTGGTGAGCACCACATTGCCCACCAGGTGCATCACCCGGTCGCCGACTTCGTAAATTCCATTCTCGCCGGTGGCCGTGCCGGACGGCGACACGATCACCACATGGCCGTGCGCTTCCATGTGGTTTGCTTTGCCCTGCGGCGCGTTCACCACCACCTGATCGGCGTGCATCTTCAGCATGCCTTGGATGACGATGACGTTGCCGGTGTAGGTGCCGATGTTGTTTTTCATATCGGCTTTGAAGGTATCGGCGTTGACGTCGATGGGCTTGGAGGAATCGAAGCCCAAATTCACGTCGCCGGAATTCGAGCCGTCGGTTTTGTCACCCGTTTTGCTCGCCGCTTTGTCTCCGGCTTTGTCCTTCGTCTTATCCTTGACAGGCGCGGCAGCGGCGGCCGCAGTCGCGGGCGCTGCCGGTTTGCCAGGCGCGGGTGTCGTCACAGGCGCATCGGCGGCGCGCGAGAACGGTGCGGCGGCCAAAGCCAGCGCGGCAGCGCAGGCTAACAGCGCGGCTGTGGTGCGGATCTTGCTCATTTGTCGGCCCCCGCCGTGCTGGTGCGCAAAGCTGGCGCATCAAGCGCCATGTCTACTTTGTCGTCGGCTGCCGGTTTAACGACGGCCGACTTGCTGTTGTCCGGATTGTTGGCCGCGCTCGCGGCCTCCGCGTTCGCAGGCGTGGCCTTGGCCTTGTCATCACCAGCCTTCGCTGTTTTGTCGCCCGGCTTCGCCGCGCCCGGCTTGGCCGCTTTTGACGTTTGGTTCAGCAGCATGTGCACATGGCCGTTGAACAGCGTGTTCTTGCTGTACTTGTCGGCCACGAAAGAATCCGCTTCCAGATGCCCGGCAGGACCATCGCCGATCACGCGCTGATCGCCGCTGATGACACCGGCTTTGGTGTCGATGGTCGCCGCGGTGGTGCGCATGTCATAGCCATCGGCCGAGAGCAGCCGCGCGCCGTTGAACACGAACAGCAAATGCGCGCTCGCGTCATAGCGGCCTTCGTTGGCGATGAGACGCATCTCGGTGCCATCGGAATTCGTCATCGTGCCGTCAAGCTTGTGCAGCCGCAGCCGCATCGCCTTGGGATCTTCCTGGATCGCCGATTCCGCGGTGATCGTGTAGGGCGTCCCGTCTTCTTCCGTGCCGGTCAGGCGCGGCTTCATCATCGTGAGATCGTTTGCGATGCGGCCCATGCGCTCGAAGGTGAGCGCGAAGCTCGATAGGTCCTTGTGCTGCGTGGCGTAGAACAGCACCGCGCCGCCGACGCCGAAGGCCGCCAGCGGTAGCATGCCCTTCATGAACTTCACGAAGCGGCTGTAGTAATGCGCCCGCCGCAAGGCATCGGCCGGCGAACGCCAGCCCCGCGTCAGCCCCGAATAATTGTGCTGCGGCGGTTTGTTGCTCAAGCGATTGTCGGGCGTGGGATCGAGCATCAGCGCAAACCTGCGCGCAGCAGATCGTGGATGCCGATAAAGCCGACCGGCAGGCGTTTCGCGCCCGGCTCGACCACGAACAGGCTCGTCACCCGTGGGCTGGAATTGTTCATCAAGGCGAGGGCTTCGGCGGCCAACACGTTGGGCGCGACAGTCTTGGGATTCTTCGTCATCACATCCTTGGCAACGCGATCCAGAAGATTGCGCTCCATGTGGCGGCGCAAATCGCCATCGGTGATGATGCCCGCCAACCCGCCATCCGTATCGACGACACCGGCCACGCCCGCGAACCCGAAACGGCCCGACGTCATGGCGAGCAACACGTCCTTCATCGCCGCGTCCATCGCCACCAGCGGCAATTCCTCGGCCTTGTGCATGAGGTCGGAAACGCGGACCAGCGCGCGGCCCAACGCGCCTGCCGGATGCAGATCGCGATATTGGTCGGCGGAGAATGCCTTGCGCTCCATCAGTGCGACGGCGAGCGCGTCGCCCAGCACGAGCATCGCCGTGGTGGAGGTGGTGGGCGCCATGCCGATGGCGCAGGCTTCGCGCAGAGGCGGCAGCAGCAACGCCACATTGGCGGCTTGTAAAAGGGTAGAATTCGGGTTGCCCGCGATGCCGAGCAGCGGAATGTCGAAACGCTTGGCGTAGGTAACGAGATCGGAGAGTTCGGCCGTCTCGCCGGAATTGGACAGCGCCATCACCGCGTCGTCGCGCGTGAGCATGCCAAGGTCGCCATGGCTGGCCTCGCCCGGATGGACGAACTGCGCAGGCGTGCCGGTGGACGACAGCGTGGCGGCGATCTTGCGGCCGACATGGCCGCTCTTGCCCATGCCGGTGACGATCACGCGGCCCTTCACGGCCAGCAGCATATCGACGGCGCGGCTGAACTGGCCGTCGAGCACGGCGGGCATCTGCTCAAGCGCATCTCGAGCGTAGGCGATCACGCGCTGGGCGGCAGCCAAATCGCCATCGGCCGCAGCCTTTGCGGCAGGGCGTTCCGCAGTGCGGCGATCATCTGGAATGGGAAGGCTTCCACTCATGAAAGAAGGTTTGGGCTCATGAAAAATTGGCGGTTCTCGCGTAAGGCCAAATCAGCTTGCCACAGGCAAGCCTTGGGCAAGTCTAGCAAAATGCCGCGCCTAAGCGAAAATCATGCCAACCGCCCCTGGGGAGTATGGGGGCGAGGCCGGGACCGATCAAGCCGTAAGCACCCGGAGTTCCAGCGGGGCTCCAATCGGGCTTACCGGTGCGTTAAATCGCACTCGGTTTTCCCAAAGTTCAGTTTTCAATGACGATGGCCCGAACCGGGGACGCCTCGACATTGACCATATTGAGCGGCAGGCAGACCAGCGTCACCCGTTCCTTGCTGATCCCGTCGAGATTGTTGAGGTACGGCAGCGTCAGAACGCCAGCCTTGGGCAGCACGTGCGAGGACGACCGGTTTTCGCCGGGAACCTTGGCGCCGTGATAGCAGTCGAACCCGACGAGCGAGATGCCCTTCTCGACGCACCACAGGCGGGCATCGACCGTGAGCGGCGGCGAACGCTTCTTCCACTCGGCGATGTCGGCGCCGAGATAATTCTTGTTCACATTGGTGCGGATCAACAGCCGGTCACCTGGCCGCACCTTGGAGCCGATGCGTTCCTGCAAATCTTCCGGCGTGATGTGCTTGCCGGGAACCTTGTCGGAGAAATCCACCACCAGCGCATCGCCGATGAAACGCTCGATGGGAAGCTCGTGGATTTGCGCGCCCTCGCGCAGCATGTGCGCGGGCGCATCGACATGGCTGCCGGCATGCAGGCGCATGCGCACGGCGCGCACGATCTGCCCGAGACCGCCCTCGTAGGGTTTCACCACTTCCACTTCAAACTGCGCGTCGCCCTGGAAACCTTCCAGCACGTGCATCTTGAAAGTGTTGGGATCGAGTTGAAGGCTGATATCGATCACTTTGCCGAGAGGAAGCGCTTCGCTGGGCAACAGGGCTTCTGCAACGGACATGCAATGCTCCTGAGTTTGATCGATGACTTGGTTAGTGGGCGAAAATATCCACGTCGGGCCAGCCCGCGAGATCAAGTTCCGCGCGCCAGGGAAGGAAATCGAAACAAGCTTGCGCCAGCGCCGTGCGGCCTTCGCGCGCCAGCATCACATCCAGAATTTCGCGCAGACGGTGCAGATAGGCGACGTCATTGGCGGCATAGGCCTGCTGGCGCTCGCTCAATTCGGGCGCGCCCCAATCCGAACTTTGCTGTTCTTTTGAAAGGTCGACCGCGAGCAATTCACGCACAAGATCCTTGAGGCCATGCTTGTCGGTATAGGTGCGCACCAGCTTCGAGGCCGTGCGCGTGCAGTAGCAGGGACCGGCAACGACGCCGAGATAACGGCGCATGACGCCAAGATCGAACCGTGCGAAGTGATAAAGCTTCAGTACGTTCTTATCTTCGAGCAGCCGCTTCAAATTCGGCGCCGCGTATTCGTCTTTGGCGAATTGCACGAGATGCGCTTCGCCGTTGCCCGACGACAATTGCACAAGGCAAAGCCTGTCGCGATGCGGATGCAGGCCCAGCGTTTCGGTATCGATGGCAACAACGGTGCCGAGGTCGAGACCGGCCGGCAGATCGCCTTTGTGCAGTTTGATTTTCAAGTGTTCATCCCAAGCGCTCATTTAAGCCAAGTGTGCATTTAGGCAGGCGCATTTGCGGGCCAAGAGAACCGCAAAGCCCGTTTCTGTCAATGTTCGTAAGGAACAAGGTGGCGTCTCAGGACGCCAAGCGTTGCGTACTTTTGGCCGTGCCGCGCATGACGCGCGAAACGGGCAAGGCAACCGTCATCGTGGTGCCGACATTGGGCTGGCTGGCGACCTCAAGCGTGCCGCCATGCAGTTCGGCCAACGACTTGCAGATGGGCAGGCCGAGCCCGGTGCCTTTGTGCTCGCGCGCGATCTTGGAGTCGATCTGTCCGTAAGGCGACATCGCCTTCTCGATCTGCGCGGCGCTCATGCCGATACCGGTATCGGTGACGTGGATAAATATCCCGAGTGCCGTCACTTCCGCACCGATGGTGACCGCTCCGCCGGAGGGCGTGAACTTTATCGCATTCGACAGAAGGTTGATGAGGACCTGCTTGAGCAGCCGTTTGTCGGCCCAGATATGCGGCAGACCCGGATTGCGCTGCTCGCGCAAATTCACGCCGACCGCGCGCCCCTTCACCAACGACAAGGCTTCATCGAGAAGTGCGGGAAGCGCGACATCGCTTTCGTGCAGTTCCATCTTGCCCGCGCTGATCTTCGAAAGATCGAGCACGTCGTTGATCAAATCCAGCAGATGCGCACCGCTGTCGTGGATGTGCTTGGCGTATTCCAGATATTTGCCCGGCCCTATCGGCCCGAACACTTGGGTTTCGATCATCTCGGAAAATCCGAGAATGGCGTTGAGCGGCGTGCGTAGCTCGTGGCTCATGCTGGCGAGGAATTCGGATTTGGCGCGGTTGGCATCGTCAGCGGCGAATTTCGCTTCCGCCAGCGCACGCACGGAACGGTCGCGCTCGCGTAGGCCCGCCAGCGTGGCGATAACGCCCAGCGCCAGGAACAGCACCAGCGCACTGACCAACATCACGACGACGACCACCGTCTGGCGTAGCGAATTCGCGCGATAGACGGCGAGTTCGTCGATGCGCTTCTGTTCTAGGGTGACGATGGGCCGCGTGGCGTCGCGGATCTCATCCATCATGTCGGAGCCGAGCCCCGAGGCCATCAAGTCGATGGCATCGCCCGTCCGGCCGTTGCGCTTCATCTCGATGGTGTTCTGAAGCTCTTGGAATTTGATGTGCACGTCGGAGACGATCAACTCGACATTCGTGCCGTCCGGCGCGTCCTGCGCGGCGCGCTGCAGTCGCGCCAGCGCTTCGGGCATGCGCGGGACAGAGACGTTATAGGGCTGGAGATATTTTGTTTTGCCGGTCAACAGATAACCGCGCTGCGCGGATTCCGCGCCTTGCGTCAGCACGAAGACAAATTGCGCCGCGTTGCGCAATTCGGTGCGCTTGGCGATCTCGGAATTAAGGCGCTCGCCTTCCAGAATTTGAAACACGGTGAGCGCGGCGATCACGACCGACACGAGTGGAAGCAGGACGAACGTGAGCGTCCTGAAATTCACAACGTTCATCCGCCCTGTGAGGGCTTCGAAAACGCGCCGCGGGTTTGTCATGCCGAGAATGGGCCATACCGAGCTTGGTCTGCTGGCCGCATCGTCCGATTAAAGTGTGTAAAAAATCCGAATTGGCACCCTAAGAAGTTGTTTAGGAACCGATTGGGGGGGCGTCCGCCTCGGCAACGCGCGCCACCTCCGAGAATTTCTATAGACATGTCAGATGGTTAGTCGACATCCGACGGTCGAGTAGGGCCGCATCGCCAAAAAGTTCCACCGGCGCCAAATCGGCCATCCGCGCAGACACTCCGCCGTCGCCCTTCCCTCAAAGCGAAACGAAAGCGGTGATGCCCGCAGATCGTGCGCGGTGCGAGCGTTCTTACGCCATCGCGGCGCTTTAGAGCGCAGGATATCGGGCATTCGTATTTGCGGGAAACGATGCGGGCTGATGGCAGCGATTCAGCCTGAAAAATGGTGCCCAGGAAGGGACTCGAACCCCCACGCCTTGCGGCGCTAGCACCTGAAGCTAGTGCGTCTACCAATTCCGCCACCTGGGCAACGGGCAGAGGCATATAAGCGGCTATGGGCGGTGTCAACGAAAGCGTTGGGCTGCGCATTTGCCCGGACCATTGGACATTTCGCCCGGCAATGTGCGGCGAATGCCCTACCGAACCGTGCGCCTTTCGGCTATGAGGCTCGGGCAATCTCGCGCGCTTGGATTCTCGATGACTGCCATCCCCGCTTCGAACCTTGTCACCGTGTTCGGCGGCTCGGGCTTTCTCGGCCGTCACATCGTCCGCGCCTTGGCGAAAGACGGCTGGCGCATCCGCGTTGCCGTGCGCAGCCCGAATCTGGCGCTGTTCCTGCGCCCCATGGGCCGCGTCGGGCAGATCCAGCTCGTCAAATGCAATGTGAACAACGACGCGTCGGTGCAAGCCGCACTCGAAGGCGCGGATGCCGCCGTGAATCTGATCGGCGTCATCGCGCCGGGTGGCAACCAGAGCTTCTCGGCCTTGCATGTCTACGCCGCGGAACGCATCGCCCGGCTGGCGAAGGCGATGAACCTCGCACGGCTGCTGCATGTCTCGGCCCTGGGCGCGAGCCCTGACGCCGACGCGCACTATTTCAAGAGCAAGGCGGAAGGCGAGCGCCAAGTGCGCCAAGCATTCCCGCAAGCCACGATCCTGCGCCCTTCGGTGGTGTTCGGGCAGGAAGACAATTTCTTCAACCGCTTCGGCTGGCTCGCGCGCATGTCGCCCGTGTTGCCGCTGATCGGCGGCGGCCACAACAGATCGCAGCCGGTGTTTGTCGGTGACGTGGCGCAGGCCGCGTCCGCGATCCTGGCCGATCCTGCCACCGCAAGCCGGACCTATGACGCCGCCGGCCCCGAAGTTTTCACCTTCAAGCAATTGATGCAGATCGTGCTGCGCGAGACCAACCGCAAGCGCCTGCTGCTGCCGGTGCCGTTCGGCTTCGCCATGGTCAAAGGCTTGTTCTTAGGGATGCTGCCCAATCCGTTGCTGACGATGGATCAGGTGCGGATGATGAAGACCGACACGGTTTCTTCCGGCGAAAACGGCTTGGCTGCACTCCGCATCGCGCCGCGCGGGCTGGAAGCCATTGTGCCGTCGTATCTCTGGCGTTTCCGCAAAGCGGGCCAGTTCGAAGAGATCGTCTCTTAAGTCTCTAGCCAAAAGCCAATCTTCAGCCAAAAGTCAGGGCGAGAAGCGCAATCCCCGCCAGGATGCGATACCAGCCGAACGGCTTCAGCCCGTATCGGCCGATGAAGGCGATAAAGCTCTTCACCACCACGAAGCCGACGAGAAACGCCACCACGAAGCCGATGCCGATCAGCTCCATGTTGGAGCCGGTCAGTGCGTCGTGCTTCTTGTAAAGCTCGAAGATCGAGGCACCCAACATCGTCGGCACCGCCAAATAGAAGGTGAACGCCGCGGCCGCCTTGCGCTCCACGCCGAGCAACTCCGCGCCCAGGATCGTGGCGCCGGAACGCGACACGCCGGGAACGAGCGACGCGCATTGGCACAGGCCGATCTGGAACGCCTTCGTCAGCGGCAACGTGTCGGCATCCAGGAAGCGCGGACGCGGTGCGATGCGCTCGAAGATCAGAATCAAAAGCCCACCGAGAATCCAGGTGGTGGCGATCACCG
>CAIYRG010000376.1 GCA_903928515.1 uncultured Alphaproteobacteria bacterium
AACCGTGCGCGGCAGCGCCTGGCGGAGCGGGCGCTGGCGGCCGGGTGGCAGCCGGTGGCGATTGTTGACCCGTCGGCCGTGGTTGCGCCTGACGCCGTCATTGCGCCTGGCGTCTACGCGGGCGTGGGCAGCGTGGTCTCCATCCGGGCGCACGTGGCGCGCTTTGCGATCATCACGCCCTATTACAAAGAGGATCGCGCGATCCTGGAGCGCTGTCTCAACAGCGTGAAGGCGCAATCGCTTGCTGCCGATCACATCGTGGTCGCCGACGGCTTTCCACAAGACTGGCTGGAAGGCGTGGGCGTCACGCATGTGACGCTGGATGCGGCGCATGGCGATTACGGCAATTATGCGCGCGGTGTTGGCGCGGTGTTGGCCGCCGAGCAGGGTTACGATTCCATCGGCTTCTTGGACGCCGACAATTGGCTCGATGCCGATCACGTAGCGACCTGCGAAGCAGCGGCCGGATCGCACACTGACATCGTGGTGGCGCAGCGGCGGCTGGTGCGGCTCGACGGCAGCGTGATGGACATTCCCGAAGAGGAAGGCCACGTCGATACGAATTGCTATTGGCTGCGCGGGCGCGCGGTCGGCCTAGCTACATTTTGGAAAACCATGCCGCAGGAATTGTCGGCGTTGGGCGACCGCGTGTTCTTCAAGGCGGTGCGCGAGCGCGGGATGAATTTCGCGCATGTCGATCGCCAGACGGTGAACTACACCTGCCTCTATCAGATTTGTTACGAGATGCTGGGCGAGACGCCGCCCCCCGAATGCAAGCCGCCGGTCGATCCGCTGCCGGTGTATCGCTGGCTTGCGGGATTGAATCCGCAAGAGCGCATGCGCGTGGCGCAAGCGTCAGGGGCCGACATGGTGCCGGATGCGATGTCGGTGGTGTTTCCGTTCGACCAGATCGACCGCAATGCGCCGTGCCCTTGCGGCTCTGGCGAAAAGTTCAAACGCTGCCACGGGGCATTGTAGTCTTCAGAAGACGCCGACGATGATGGCGCTCAAGAACAGAAAGACAAAGCCCATAGTGAGAAATTGTAGCACGAATTGTTATGTCGCGCGCAGGGTTAGCGGCTAAAGTGCGGCCCATGCAATGCGTCGCCGCACCCTCGCCGAATTTCGATGCGCGTCCCAAGGATGCGGCCATCGACATTTTGCTCATGCACTATACCGGCATGCAATCGGGTGCTGCCGCTGTGGCGCGGCTGTGCGACCCGGATTCGCGCGTGTCGTCGCATTACACGGTGGACGAAGATGGCACCGTCTATCAGCACGTCGCCGAGGAATACCGCGCCTGGCATGCCGGCGTGTCCTATTGGGCGGGCGAGACGAATGTGAACGCGCGGTCCATCGGCATCGAGATCGTTAATCCGGGGCATGAATTCGGCTATCGCGCATTTCCCGAAAAACAGATTGTGGCGGTGATGGAATTGGCGCGCGGAATTCTGACGCGTCATCGTATGCCGCCGGAGCGCGTGCTGGGACATTCCGATGTCGCGCCCGCGCGCAAGCAAGATCCCGGCGAGAAGTTTCCGTGGAAGCGTTTGGCCGAAGCCGGGATCGGGCTGTGGCCTGATAAGCCCGCCGTGATGCGCGGCACGTTCGAGGCGAACCTTCGCGCTTTCGGATACGGCGTTCGTCCGGAGATGGATGTTTCTTTGGAGGCCATGACGCTGGCGTTTCAGCGCCATTGGCGGCCTCACGTGTTGAACGGCGTGCCTGACGCCGAATGCGAAGGTATTCTCGCCGCGCTGGTGGCGCAGACCGCGTGATGCCACGCAAGCTGATCGTCAAAGGCCCCACTTACTTTTCGCAACGCGACGAAGATCTCTTTTATCAATGGTTGGATTCCATTCCGTCCGTTGGTTCAGTTGGGGGCAAGGGCTACGAGGTCCATATCGAGTTGAAACGGCAACCAAGCAAAGCCGATCTTCGCGAGTTGCTTGCACTCTTTTTCCGCTATCGCATGGATATGGAACCGCTTGCGGCACTCAAGACCGCGCGTAACGAAGAATGGTTCGCGGGTAACGAAAAAGCCTTCTGGCACCGGCCTGTTTTTGGACCAAAGCGCAAAACCTAACCATGACAGCTATCGGCGCTTGCCCTATAACGCGGCGGCGTCAGATGGCTGGATGGCCGCTGGTCCTTCGCAAGAAGGGCTGGAGGAAAGTCCGGGCTCCACGGAAACACGGTGCCGGATAACGTCCGGCGAGGGAAACCTCAGGGATAGCGCCACAGAGAAGAGTCAGCCTAAGCGCCGCAAGGCGACGGCGATGGTGAAACGGTGCGGTAAGAGCGCACCGCGGCTTTGGCAACAAAGGCGGCACGGCAAGCCCCACCGGGAGCAAGACCAAATAGGGATGGCACCTGATCCGTTTCCGGATCGTCGTCCGG
>CAIYRG010000377.1 GCA_903928515.1 uncultured Alphaproteobacteria bacterium
AAGATCGATCCTTCGTTCGATCCGACACAGGTGGATGGCTATACCTATCGCGCGTTGGAGCCGGAAATCTCCAGCGATGCCGTTCGCGCCATGCGCGCCGCCGCAAAGAAGTAAGCGCGATGGGCAACAGCAATCGAAGGACCGTGCTGAAAAGCGCGGCCACACTCGCTGCGTTGAGCGCGTTGCCGCGCAACGCGTGCGCCGCAGATGCCGCGAAATACACCGTGATCGCCGAAGGCTTGGGCGCGCCGGAAGGCCCGAAATGCTTGCCCGACGGCAGCGTCATGGTGTGCGAGATGGCCAACGGCCATCTTTCGCGCGCGCGTCTTAATGGCAAGGTCGAGACCATCGCCGATCTTGGCGGCACGCCGAACGGTTCCGCACTCGGCCCCGATGGGGCGGCCTATGTCTGCAACAATGGCGGGCTGAAATTCGTGCGCGCCGCGAATGGGCTCTGGCAAACCGCAGGCGCTACAGACACCAACAAAGGCGGCTACATCCAGTACGTGGATGTGAAAACCGGCACGTTCAAAACCCTGTATGACAGCGTGAACGGCAACAAACTGAGCGCGCCGAACGATCTTGTGTTCGACAACACAGGCGGCTTTTGGTTTTCCGACAGCGGCACGAACCACGGGCGCTACCGCGATTACGGCGGCCTCTATTGGGCCAAAGCCGACGGCAGCGAGATTCGCGAAATCGCATTCGGCTATTTGGGCCCGAACGGCATCGCGCTCTCGCCCGACGGCAAGACGCTCTACATGGTGGTGGCGCAGTCGCGGCAAATCTTAAGCTACCAAGTGGAAGCGCCGGGCGTCGTGAAGAAAGCCGCAGACGGCAAGCCCGCCGTGAAGGTTCTCATCAGCCTCGGCGGTACAGCCTCGTTCGACTCCATGGCGATGGAAGCGGACGGCACGCTGGTGGCCGCCTCGCCTGCGGGCGCATCGTTGAAACTGTTCAATCCCGATGGAACGCAGCGCGATGAAGTGAACATGGGCGAAGCCGTGACAAACGTCACTTTCGGTGGCGCTGACATGAAGACGGCCTATGTCACGCTGGTGGGTTCGGGACGTTTGGTGTCGGTGCCATGGCCCCGCCCAGGACTGAAACCCGCATACACGTAAAACACGCAACGCAGCTGCCGGAGGAATGATGGCGATGATGAACGGCAATCGTAGAACCGTACTTCAGGGCGTCGCGATACTGGCCGCGTCCAGTGCTCTGCCGCGCGTTGCGTGCGCAGCCGATGCGCCAGCCGATACATCAGCGAATGCCGCGAAATACACCGTGGTGGCCACCAATCTGGGGGCGCCGGAAGGCCCGAAATATCTCGCCGATGGAAGCATCCTCATTTGCGAAATGGCGTACGGGCATTTGTCGCGCATTCTGCCCGGCGGAAAAGTCGAGACAATTGCGGATTTGGGCGGCAGCCCGAACGGTGCCGCCATCGGCCCGGATGGCGCGGCCTACGTCGTGAATGACGGCGGACTGAAATTCACGCCCACCGGCAATGGCGGCTGGACGCCGGCAGGCCCGTCGCCGAACTACATCGGCGGTTTGGTACAGCGGGTGGATTTGAAAACCGGCGCGTCACGCACGCTCTACAAAGAGGTGAACGGCAATCCCCTGAGTTCACCAAATGACATGGTGTTTGATCGTTCCGGCGGCATCTGGTTTTCGGATGCGGGCGCGACAAAAGCACGATCGAAAGATTTCGGCGGCATCTATTGGTGCAAGCCAGACGGTTCGGAAATCCGCGAAGTGGTGTTTGGCCTGATTGGCCCGAACGGAATCACGCTCTCACCGGACGGCAAGACGCTGTATCTGGCGCTGACACAGCAACGGCAAGTTTTGTCGTATCAAGTGGAAGCGCCCGGTGTTTTGAAGAAAGGCGCCGACGGCAAACCGGAAGCGACAATCTTCGCAGCCCTTCTCGGCCCCGCCTCGTTCGATTCCATGAGCATGGAAGAGGATGGCACGCTCGCGGTGTGTTCACCGCAGCAGGGGAAAATCTTTTTCTACACGCCCGACGGAAAAATCCGCGACGAAATTTACATGGGTGAGAACGGCGTCACCAACGTGACGTTCGGCGGCGCGGACCGGAAAACGCTTTACATTACACTGACGCGCTCGGGACGCGTGGTGTCGCTGCCGTGGAAACGCGCCGGACTGAAACCATTTTTCACGTAAAAAAGCGCGAGCGGCGGTTCCCCGCAGCTCGCGCTTTTTTCTATTCAAAGCATGTTCTATTCCGCGGCCTTCGCGCCTTCGCCCCGGATCGACGCCATCCCGCGCAAGCGCGGCATCACTTCCTGACTGAACAGTGACATCGACGCGGCCAGCTTTTCCGGCGTGGCATAATCCCGGCCCGCGTGAAAATTGATCTGACCAAAACCACCGACGCCGTTATACAGATCGAGAATGCCCTGACGCACCGTTTCCGGCGAGCCGACGATCAGATTCCCCGTGTCGCAGAGATAATCAAATGTGATGTCGTCGAACGACCCGCCCTTCGGGATACGCTCCTGTTGGTGGTGTGGCGTGTTCGCGATCTCCCACTTGATGGTCTCGGTGTAGGATTGGCGCATGTCGTCGCGCGCTTTTTTGTCGGTGTCGGCGACATAGACAACGCGGCACACCTGCAAATTCTTGCGCGACGGCGCATGACCTGCTTTGGCCTGTGACTCGTCGAACACTTCGCCGAAATGGTGCAGCTTCGCCATGCTGGCGAAATCGGAGGTGAGCAGTTTGAAATCGTATTTTGCGGCGAGCATCACCGTGCTGTCGGTGAGATTGGCGGCAACCGCAATCGGCACATGCGGCGATTGGATGGGTTTCGGATTCACCACCATCTGCTTGCCTTGCCAGAACGGGCCATCGTAATCGACCGGTTCTGTGGCATTGAACAGCTTCAACAGAAGATCGATGGAGGCGTGCATCATGTCGCGCACCTTCTCGAATTCGACACCGCGCATTGCAAACAACGCCGCGTAAAATCCGAAGCCGACGCCCAGTTGATAGCGGCCATGCGTGAGCTGATCGGCGGCGTTCGCTTCGATGGCGACTTGCAGGGGATGGTAATAGGCCAGCGGCCGAACAGCGGAGCCCATGAGAATGCGCGAGGTCTGTGCCGCAGCTTTCGCGATGATCAGCTCGGCGGGCGACTGATGCTCGGAGAACCAGGCTTCATCGAAGCCTACGTTATCGGCCGCAGCGACCTCGGCGATGTCCATATCCCACGCATCGCCCAGAACGCGCGAAGGACGGCGATTGTTCGAGAACACACCAAACCGCATTTCGTCTCCCCCATTTTTTGGGAAGCATGGACCGGTTTTCGGGCTTAAGTCGAGCGCCATTGCGTGCCGAAATGTGCCAACGGATACAAGCCCGTTGCATGTGTTTACGGGCAAATGGCGAGGTTTTCAGCGCGTTCACGTCCACGCCATCGAGACAGCGACAATGGATGGTCATCGTTCAACATGGCCGCCGCTTACAGTTTGCGGCTGTCATAGGCCCAGTGCAAAACCGCCTGGCGTTGACGCGGGCGGCAATACGGATCACCCGGTTCGCAGTTCTTTTGGATTTGGCGGATGTGCCGGGTGATGAGCTTCCAACGCTTGATCTGGCGTGCGTCCTCCTGCGGCAAACGGCGGCCCATATAGTAGCGGCAATACCATTGGAACCAGCCGCGCGGATCGTCGTCATGAATCCAACCCTTCTTGCGCCACTCGGATAAAGGCTGACTGGCGTCAACGCCAAAATAATTGAGAGCGGGGTCTTTTTTCTTCGGCGACAATTTCGCGTGGGCAAACCAATCGGCCGGAAATTCTTTTTGGCAATCCGTCATGTATTTGCCGCCAAAGACACCAAGAGCCAGCATCTGCTTGGGCGTGAGTTCGGGCTTGAACTCGGCATCGAAGGCGCGCCCCTCCGGGGCGACCAGCGCGTAGGAATAGTCGCGTTGCATCTTGTCGTGAACGGTGATGGTTTTCGGCTTTGGAGAAGGCATAGCCAACGATAGCGCACTGGGCGCGCAGGCTGGTATCGTTTTCCAACACTCAGATCGGGGAAAGACCATGCCGGGCCAAGAACACGATGAATGGGGTCGCCGCGCCTTCTTCGGATTTGCGGCAGCAACGCTTGCGATAAGCGCCTCGCAATCGAGCCACGCGGCCGATGCCAACACCAATGGCGTCGAGCCGCCACAAGCGCCCCAAACGGAAGGCGTCGCAGAACTGCCCAACGCGCATCTTTGGTATTGGGATACGGGCGGACCCGGCGAGCCCATCGTGTTGCTGCATCCGGCTTCGGGTAGCGGCTTGGTGTGGGGGTTCCAACAACCGGTTCTCGCGCGCGCCGGTTATCGTGTGATCGGCTATTCGCGGCGCGGCTTTCACGGCTCGGATATGGGAAGCGGAGGAAACGATGCCGGCGACCTCAACGCGTTGATGGATTATCTGCATGTCGATGCGTTTCACGCTATCGGTTCGGCGGGCGGCGGCATCACCGCAACGGGCTACGCACTGATGCACCCCGAGCGCGTGCGGTCGCTGACGCTGTCTTGCAGCGTGGTCGGCGTGGAAGATCCCGAATATGTGCATTTGAGCGATTCTCTGCGGCCCAAAGGCTTCAACGACATGCCGCCGGATTTCCGCGAATTGGGCCCGAGCTATCGCGCGGAGAATCCTGCCGGCGTTGCCCGCTGGCAGGAGCTTGCCGGCATGGCGCGCGCAGGCGGTGCGCCTGCGTCTGGCCCACCGCCCGGCGCAGGTCCCGCGGGCCCGCCGCCGACCGGCATTTCCTGGGCAAAACTGGAAGCCATGAAAACGCCGGCACTTCTCATCGGCGGCGATGCCGATCTTTACACGCCGCCGTTTGTCTTGCGCGAAATCGCCAAGCATATGCCGCGTGCGGAAACGCACATTGTCGAAGAGGCGGGGCATTCCGTGTATTGGGAGAAACCGGCCACGTTCAACGGCTTCGTGCTGGATTTCCTACGGCACCACAAGAAGGCTTGACGCTCGCTTTTCTGTGAGTGCAGCGAGCTAGAAAAGCTGCACTCGACGCGCAACGGATTGAAGCCTTGCGCGTTAAGCTCTGCCAGCCCATTCACGCCGATCTTTCACCGATAGTGCGCTATGAAGAATTTCCAATGCCAATCCTGCGGCCAGTTGTGTTTCTTCGAAAACACCAAATGCGAGAAATGCGGCCACGCTCTGGGCTATTTACCGGACCTCGCCACGTTGAGCGCGCTGGAGCCCGTTACGCCCAAGGCGCCCAATACCGATTGGCGCGCCCTGGCCAACCAAGAACTCTACCGCCCGTGCGCCAATGCCAAATGGGACGTGTGCAACTGGCAAGTGCCGGTGGCGAGCCCCGATACCTTCTGCCGCGCCTGCCGTCACAACCAAGTGGTGCCTAATCTCGAAAATCCCGACAACGTGCGGCGCTGGCGCGAATTGGAATTCGCCAAGCATCGCCTGTTCTACAGCTTGCTGCGCCTCAACCTGCCGCTGGTGAACCGCGAAGACGACCCCGAGCACGGCTTAATGTTTGCCTTCCTGGCCGATGAAGACAGCAGTAACGGCCACAAAGTGATCACCGGCCACGAAAACGGCATGGTGACGCTGGCGCTGAAGGAAGCCGCCCCGTCCACGCGCGAGCAGCAGCGCGAGCTGATGGGCGAAACCTATCGCACGCTGCTCGGGCATTTTCGCCACGAGATCGGGCATTATTTCTGGGATGTGCTGGTACGCGACGGCGGACAGCTCGAACAATTCCGCGAATTGTTCGGCGACGAGAGCGAAGATTATTCCGCCGCAATGAAACGCCATTACGACAATGGCCCACCTACCGGATGGCAGCAGAACTACATCAGCGCGTATGCCACGATGCACCCTTGGGAAGACTTCGCCGAAACCTGGGCGCATTATCTGCACATCGTCGACACGTTGGACACGGCGGGTGATTTCGGTTTGCGCTTGGCGGCCCAAGAAGATCCGAATTTGCGCGCTCGCATATCGTTCGATGCCTATGCGGCAAGCGATATCAAAGTGCTGATCGATGCGTGGTATCCGCTGACCATCGCCGTGAACAATCTCAACCGCAGCATGGGCCAGCCCGACCTCTATCCCTTCGTGCTCTCGCCTCAAGTGGTCGAGAAGCTTCGCTTCATCCACGCGTTGGTGCATGAGAAGCGCTAGCTGTCCGTGCCTTGCATGCGCGTTTGGGCCTGTGCCATACGGCCCTGTGCGGGAACATGATCAGCGGCGGCGCCCAAACCGAAACGCGGCATGTTTACATAGATCGATTCGGATTTTCCGGGCTCGACGAGATACGTCTCGTGCCAGATGCCGACCGCGCCGTCATTGCCAACTGCGCGATTGAATGCGCCCCAGGCCGGGAAATGCTTGCCCTCGCGATCCTGCGCATAAGCCAGCAATTTCTCGAACGAATCCCAATATTGCATGCCCATGATGTTGCGGCCGGAAATCCAAGTCCGCTGCCAGAGGAAGCCGGAATCCTTATTCTGTTGCAGCTCGTGAAGCATAGGCGGAATCGCTATTGCGACGGGCCACCATTTCGATATCGCAAGCAGGTTGTTCAACCGCATGCCGATGAGGAAAAGCACCAACGGCTTATCGCTATGCGCGGTGAACCGCCCGTTGTGAATATCCATAGCAGCCCCTCGTCCGCAGTCAGTTCGGCACGGCAGCGGTGATATCCACCTCGATCAACTGATCCGCGCCCGCGAGGCCGGCGACGAACACCATGGTGTCCGCGGGCTGCGGAATCGCGCCGTAAGCTTCCGAACGGCATTTGCGCAGATCGGCGCGCGCTTCCGGCCCCTTGTCGGTGAGATAGACCGTGGACTTCACCACATTGGCGAGCGTGGCACCTTGGCTCGCCAGGATTTTCTTGATGCGCGCATATTCGTAAGCGCACTGGCCATACATGTCCTTCGCGACAAGGACATTGCTGGTTTGATTCTCGTCATTGGGCGTCATGCCTGCGAAATAGAGCATCTTGTGGCTGCCGGTGAGCACCTCCACCTCGGTGAATTTGCCCTTCGACCAGATGGAGGGATTGAGTCGCTCTAGCCCTTTGACCGCAATGCTAGGTGCATCGTTCTGCGCCCACACCGATCCGGCAGCGAGGCCGGTAGCAAAAATGGCGGCGATGAAAATGGGCGCGATGACGCGCGCGTGCGGAATTCTCATGATGTCCTCCCCGTTTCTAGCCGGCCGCACGTGGCGGTCGGGCCTTAACGCAGAGGCTAAACCATTGCAGAAAGCTGGGCGATGGCGTTTCGGCGATGCCTGGTTCTAGCGAACGCCCGAATCGGGCACCCGCATCGACCAGATCGCAGCGATGAAAACGCCTTTGGCGCGCGGCAAAATCGCCAAGCACATGGCAAGACTGAGCGCCGCGAAGATACTGATGCTCCAGATAACCGAAAGCGGGGCAACACGTTCAACGATCAGCGCCAGCGCCACCACGATGTGGCCGACGATCACAACGGTGAGCCAGGTCGGGCCATCGTCGGCGCGAATGCTACCGAACGATTCTTCACACTCAGAACAATAATCGACCTGCTTAAGGTAGGCCCGGAACAGGTGACCTTTTCCGCAATTCGGGCAGAGATACGATACGCCGCGGCGGACAGCCTGCCACAAATTATCTCGTGACCCGACGTTGTCTTGCAAAATTTGTTCGGCCATGTGTGACGCCTCGTTTGCGCAGCACGTGGAATCTAGGACTTGGATCTCGCTGTCCCAATGCGGCGTATTCGACAAACCGGAATGTGTGTCGATGCGACGCGGATAAACGAAAGCCCCGTGCGGATTAGCGCACGGGGCTTTGAATTCGTTCGATGATGAGGGCGGTTATTTGCTCTTTTTCGGCGGAGCGCTGCGGTTCGGCATGCCTGCGAACGCGGGCGCCGACGCTGCGCCTTTCGCCGTCTTGTCCTGTTTCGGCTTCTTCTTTTCTCTGTTGCTGCGTTGCTGGCCCTTGGCCATGACGGAATTCCTCTCGAGGACGACGCCGAGACGGCGCATTTCGACCATAGGCGCGTTACGTCGAATAACAAATGCGGGGGCAGCCCTAGTCTTGAGGAGCGCTTCCGGTAACGCACCATCGCCGGGCCAAAAACAAAAACCCCGCCGAAGCTTTCGCTTCGACGGGGCTTTTCATGACTTTGTGAGGGCGGGTTCAACTCTCGAATGTTCTTAGCAGACCTGGCGACGACCGACTCTCCCGCGCCTTAAGACGCAGTACCATAGGCGCTGGGGGCTTTAACGGCCGAGTTCGGAATGGGATCGGGTGGAATTCCCCCGCTATGACCACCAGGTCAACAAAGAACATTCGGGGTTGCGTAATTCTCGATAAACCCAATTGATCGCGTCTGATCAGTCTAGTTGATGATTGTATTCAGGTGTTTACCTGGACTTTTTTCCAGGCATGGAACGACAAATGCTGTGCGTTCAAGCCAGTCGAGCTATTAGGACTGGTAAGCTCAACGCATTGCTGCGCTTACACACCCAGCCTATCGACGTGGTAGTCTTCCACGGCTCTCGGCGAGACCTGGGTTTGAGGTTAGTTTCCCGCGTAGATGCTTTCAGCGGTTATCTAGTCCGCACTTAGCTACTCGGCTGTGCCACTGGCGTGACAACCGATCCACCAGAGGTGCGTTCTTTCCGGTCCTCTCGTACTAGGAAAAAGTCCTCTCAAGTCTCGAACACCCACGGCAG
>CAIYRG010000378.1 GCA_903928515.1 uncultured Alphaproteobacteria bacterium
ACCCGAAAGCGGGGCTAAAAGATAAGCCATCTTGCGCGGGCCGTTTCGTGGTTTTGGGCTCGAGCGTTTTGCGGGTATCGTCCCGGCCCCATGAGCCATCGAATCCTCATCGCTGCCGCGTGTCTGACGTGTTGGGCCTTGCCGGCCGCCGCACAAAGCGGTGCAGCCAGCGTTGCGCCGCCACCGCCGGAGAAGCACGTTCAGGCCAGCCTCGTTGCGGAAAACGCCGTGGCACCGGGCGGCGAGGTGACGGTCGCGTTGCGTCAGGTGATCGCCGAGGAATGGCACACCTATTGGCGCAACCCCGGCGATTCCGGCCAGGCAACGACGATCACCTGGCATCTGCCGCCGGGCTGGGGTGCTGGCGATATTCAATGGCCGTATCCGAGCCGCATCCCCACCGGCCCGGTGATGAATTTCGCCTACGCCAAAGACGTGATGCTGCTCACACAGATCACCGCGCCCAAAGACGCCAAGGCCGGCGAGGCGGTGCCCATCAGCGCGGACGTGACGTGGCTGGTCTGCAAGGATGTGTGCATCCCCGAAGACGCGCATCTCGATCTTATGCTCGACGTGGCCGCGCCGCCGCCCGCGCCGGATGCCGCCACCGAAGCTTTGTTCACGAACACGCGGTCGCATCTGCCGCGTCCCTCGCCGTGGAAGGTCACTTATTCGGCAAGCGACAAGAGCTTTCTACTCGGGTTGGACAGCGCCGATCTTGCCGCCGCCGTCCCTAAGGATGCCGCCTTCTTTCCGTATACGGATGGAATTGTCGAGGCGGCGCAACCACAAACTGTGCAAAAGAACGACAAAGGCCTTGTGCTGTCGGTTCAGCCCGGCTGGCGTCTGGCGACGCCCGACAAACGCCGTTTGTTTTCGGATGTCGCCGGCGTCCTGGTGCTCACCTCTTCTGACGGGACCATCGATGCGTTCGAGGTCAATGCGCCGCAAGGCGCCGTCGCCTCCGGCACGCCGTTGGCGCGTGCGCTCGGAATCGGTTTCTGGCAAGCGCTGCTGTTCGCCTTCATCGGCGGGCTCATTCTCAATCTGATGCCCTGCGTGCTGCCAATCCTGTCGATGAAAGCTTTGGCGTTGGCGCGCAAGGCGGGTGCTGAGAAAGCCGCGCACAGCGACAGCCTCGCATATGGCGCAGGCGTGCTGGTCTGCTTCGGCGTGCTCGCGGGCATCTTGCTGGGCTTGCGCGGCGGCGGCGAGGCGGTGGGCTGGGGCTTCCAGTTGCAGGAGCCGATCGTCGTCGCGTCCTTCGCGCTGTTGATGTTCGCGGTTGGGCTCAATCTCTCAGGCCTGTTCGAGATCGGCGGCGGGCGTTTTGCGGGCATGGGCCAAACCTACGCGACCAAGGGCGGCGCCGTGGGCAGCTTCTTCACCGGCGTGCTGGCGGTGGCTGTGGCGACGCCATGCACCGCACCTTTCATGGGCGCGGCGATGGGCTTCGCCTTGGTGCAGCCTGCCATCATCGCGCTGGGTGTGTTCTTCGCGCTGGGTCTTGGTTTTGCACTGCCCTTTATCGTGCTGGGCTATTCGCCGGGCCTGCTGGGCATCCTGCCGCGTCCTGGCGCGTGGATGGTGATTTTCAAGCAGTTCCTCGCCTTCCCGATGTATGCCGCCGCCATCTGGCTGGTGTGGGTTCTGAGCCAGCAGATCGGCCCCGACGGTGTGCTTGGCGAATTGGCGGCCGCCTTGGCGCTCGGTTTTGCGCTGTGGGCGTATGGCGCGAGCCAACGCGCGGGCGGCATCGGCCAGATAGTGGCGTTGGCTGCGGCAGTGCTGGGCCTAGCGGCGATGGTGTTCGTGATGCCCGTGCATGGCACACCGGCGCAAGCGGGCACTTCAGCCAATGCGGCCGGCAAACTCGGCTATGAGAAATTCAGTGCCGCCAAACTTGCAGAATTGCGCGCGGCCGGACGGCCCGTGTTCGTCAACGCGACGGCGGCGTGGTGCATCACCTGTTTGGCGAACGAACGCGTGGCGCTATCGAGCGATACGTTGGCTGCAGATTTCGCCGCGCACAATGTGGCGACGTTGAAAGCCGATTGGACCAATCGCGATCCCGAAATCACGGCGCTGCTCGCCACCCAGGGGCGCGATGGCGTTCCGCTGTATCTGTATTATGCGCCCCATGCGGACGCACCCGTGGTGCTGCCGCAGATCCTCACCGAGGGCATCGTGCGCGACGCCCTCGGGCTTTCTCAAAAAAGTTAGGCGTCCTTACGTGTGAAGGCCAGTCGTCGCGAAGAAATGCGGCCACAGGCCCACGGCGCCAATCAAAATCAGATAGATGGCGATCAGGTAATTCAAAATGCGCGGCAGCAGCAGGATGAGGATGCCGAAGACCAGCGCTACCAAAGGCTGGATAACGACGATATCTAAGTGAGCGGGCATGGGCGTCTCCAAATGCCGTGGAAAATGACGGCGGAAAAAATGACGGCAAGCTCCGGCGGAATGATCCGAAGCTTGCTGGAAACGCGCGAGAACAGGGTTTGTTCTGATGAACTTTTGGAATTCAGTGGGGGAATTTCAGCAGGCGCGCAGCGTTGCCGCTGAAAATCGCCTGGGTTTGCTCAAGGGGCAGGTTCAGGGATTCGATCAAACCCTGCATGCGCGGCAGCAGCGGCACCAAGGGTGGGGCGTCTGAACCGAACACCATTTTGTGAACGCCGACCGTTTCGATCCCCAGCCGAATGACCGGCGCGGAATAGGACGCGGTGTCGAAATACAGTTGATCGCGCGCGTAATCGCTGGGCTTCTTGCTGATCATCATGGGCTCGTAGGGCCCGAGGAATTTGCAGTAATCGCCAAGCTCGTAGCAATAATCCATGCGCGGCAGCACTTCACAGATACCGCCGCCGACATGGCAGGCGATCATCTTCAAATTCGGCAATTGCTCGAACACGCCGCGCACGATCATGCGCGCGATGGCCAGGCTTTCATCCATTGGCCGCCCGACCGACGAGATCAGCCGATACATGTTCATACAGGATTCGCCGAACGACGAGGGCGGTGCATGGATCATCACCGGCACGTCGAGATCGCTGCATAGCTTCAGGAAGGGGCGTGCGGCGTCTTCGTCGGGGTAATGGCCGTTGTGGCTGGAATTGATGAACGCGCCCTTCAATCCCAATTGCGTGATGGCGCGCTCGAATTCACGGGTGAACGCGTCACCACCCGTGGGGATGGTGCCCGCGAAGCACACAATGCGGTCGGAATATTTGCTCTGAATTTCGGCGGCGTATTCGTGCCAGCGCTTCAGGCCTTCCAGGCATTGCGCGTCGCTTTTGCCTTTCAGGTAATGCAGCGAATTGGTCGCCACCGCAAAATCGATGCCGGCCTTTTCGTGGCTATCGAGCAGCGTCTCGATGCAGATCGGGCAATCGCCATTCGGCCACAGCGGATCGGCCTTGGCGATCTCCGGCGGATGCACGTGACAGTGCATGTCGATGATCTTGGGCCGGTGCTGGGGCAGAGGCGTTGTCATCTCATCTCGCCAGCTTTTCGAGGGCGGTGTTCTTGGTTTCGATGCCGAGCGTCAGCATTACGATGACACCGAGCAGCGCCACGCCGCCAAACATCAGGAACACCAGCCCTGCACCAAGTTGCGCGCCTAAGATCTGGCCGACAGCCACCGGAGCAATGATCGAAGCAATGCAGCGCCATGCGCGGCCTGTGCCCGTGGCCCAGGAGCGCATGCGCGTCGGATAAAGTTCGGGGTGATAGACGTAGACACCGCCGATGTTCACGTAGACGCCGAGCAACATCGGAATGCCGAAGAACACGATCGGCACCCAGCCCGTGATACCGAACACATCATAGCAAGCCCACGCGATGGTCGCGCCGACCACGGCCACCAGATAGCCGCCGATAAACCAGGGTAGGCGGCCATGGCGATCCCAAATAAAGGCCATCGTCAGCACGGTGCAAAGCTGGGCGATGCCGAAGCCGGTCTGAATGTTGAGCGCCATATCGCGAGACAGCCCGCCCACGGAGGTCAGAAGTTGCGGCAAGAAGGTCGTGAACACGTTCACGATGAAGAAGGCGGTGAAGGATTGAATCCAGATGAGGATCGTGCGCTGGCGATATTCCGAGGAAAACAACTCCGACCATTTCGTGTCCGTCTTCGACGGTGCGGGCGTTTGCGAAACCACCGGCGGCGGCAATGTCACGCCGGCTGTGATTGCGCTTTTTTCCATCGCATCGACGACGGCTTCCGCTTCGGCATAACGCCCATTCTCAGCCATCCAACGCGGAGATTCCGGCATGCGGAAATACGCATAGATCGCGAAGAAGATCGGCAGGCCGCCGACAAGGAACAGCAGGTGCCACGCAATTTCAGGCCCGAACATGTTGAAGAACCATTTGCCCAGCAGCGGCGAAATGGTGGCGCCGACGGGAAACAGCGTTTGGAACAAAACGCCCATTTTCCCGCGCGCGTTTGACGGCAGGAATTCCGAAAACAACACGCCAGCAACGGGCGGAAGTGCGCCAATACCCAAACCTTGGAACACGCGAATGATAGAGAGCGATTCCACGTTCCAGGAAAAGGCCGCGACGATGGACAGAATGCCAAAGCTTGCCATGCAGGCGATGAATGCCCATTTGCGGCCATAAACTTCCGCGAGATAGCCGAGCAACAAAGCGCCCACCAATTGCCCGACATAAGACGCGGCTACGAGATAACCCATCTCCGCCACCGACATGTGGAAGCTGGTGACGGTGATCATCACGACGCCAATGACATACACGTCATAGGCGTCGAACAGCATACCCAGGCCAAGAATGCCCATCAGACGGTTGTGATACGACACGATCGGAATGCGCTCGACGCGCGCAGCGATCACCGCGGAATTGACGGCATCCCGGGATTCAACTTGTGACACTTCTTGCTCCCCTGCGGGCGGATGTTTCCCCGGCCGCTTGTTTTACGCGTGCATGCGCCCCACAGCGCAATTACGACGGGCGGATTGTGCACGGATGATGGCGTGGAACAACCTCCGCGCAGGGGTTTGTGGACTGCCTCTAGACTATATTTTAGGTCCTGAGGCGGTGCGTATCCGCCATGATGCGGATGCCAAGAAAATGGGGACCGTCGTGAAAAAGGGCATGGCTGTTTTGCGCGGTTGCTTGTGCAGCGCGATATTGCTGGCCGCGAGTTCCGCCCATGCGGAGACATGGCTTACCATCGCCAATGGCCATATTCAGGGCCAGCAGGCGACGATGTATGTCGACAAGGATTCCATCGCGCACACCGGCAGCCGGACGCGCTTCTGGGACCGGATGCGGTTCGATACGCCGGCGACTATTCCCGATGTTCCCGGCCCGGTCACAGAATCGCGCGTGAATTATTCGGTGGACTGCGTCACCCGCGCGATCACGGTGGTGGATGGCATCTACACGGATGCGGCCGGAAAAGTGCTTCTCGAAGACAAGATGCCCTATGGCCCCTACACGCCCGAGCAAATGGGGCCGATCATGAACACCGAGCTCGCCACGGTTTGCCGCTGACATCGGGTTTGGGCCGCAGCCTATTTGGCGTTGGCGGGCGCGTTCGCTTTTCCCGGCCGCTCTGGTAATTTCGCGCACCTTCCCGCGCTCACCAACCCAGCGATGGCCCCATGAAACTGCCAGAGACCGTGTTCGATCCGCCGTTCCGCGTCACACGCACCAGCCATGTGGTGATGGAGGTGAAGGATCTGGCAGCCAGCACCGCATTCTACACGCGGGTGCTGGGCTTGGTGCTCACCGAGCAAAACGGCGATCGCGCTTACCTACGCGGCATCGAGGAAGCCTGCCATCACAGCCTGGTGTTGAAGCGCGCGGATAAGCCCGCCTGCGCCCGCGTGGGCTTTCGAGTCTATCAAGAAGACGATCTGGATCGTGCCGCGAAGTATTTTGCCGCGCGCAAATGCGAAACGGCGTTTGTCGATGCGCCGCATCAGAGCAGAACGCTGCACGTCACCGATCCGTTCGGCTTCTTGTGGGAATTCTGCGTGCGCATGGACGTGGTGCCGCGCATGCTCACAGACTTTCAGAATTATCGCGGCGGTGCTGTATTGCGGCTCGACCACGTGCAGGTGCTCACACCCGATGTCGAGGCCGCGAACACCTTCTACATGGCGTTGGGTTTCCGCTGTACCGAATATATCGTCAACGAAGCGGGCATGATCACAGCCACGTTCCTGCAGCGCAAAGGCAACACGCACGATCTCGTGTTTGTGCGCAGCACGGGACCGCGCATCCATCATTTCGCGTTTATGACGCCGGATTCGCACACGCTGGTTCATGCTTGCGATACGGCGGGACAGTTGGGTTACGGCGCGTCGGTTGAACGTGGGCCCGGGCGGCATGGGCCGGGCCATGCGCTCTACACATATTTCCGCGATCCCGACGGCCATCGGGTGGAATTGTGCAACACGACCTATCAAACCATCGACCCGGAATTGGAACCCACGCGCTGGGATCGCTCTGGCGGCCAAGTGATCGCCGAATGGGGCTTGCCGGCGCAGCGCGTTTGGTACGAAGAGGCGACGCCGTTTGCGGGCGCGACGCTCACCGCGCCCAATCCGGCGCTCAAGCGCCTGTCGCTCGAGCAATATCTCGATAAGCCCCGCGAGCCGAGCGAACAGAACCGCACCGTGTGAGGCCGCGATGAATTGGGCTTTTGACAAACGATTGCTGGGTGCCGTTGCCGTGCTCGGCTTGGCGGGTATTCCTGTGCTTCACGCCGCACCGGCGCAGATGCGCGCCATGGTGGAAACCGGCTTCGGCGGACCTGAAGTGTTGAAGCTGCAAATGGTCGATGTGCCGGAGCCGAAGGCGGGAGAAATTCGCGTGCGCGTGTACGCGGCGGCGATCAATCCGAACGATTGGCGCTTTCGCCAAGGCGAGCGCGGCGACAAAGACAAAGTGTCTATCGCAGGTCGCGATATGGCGGGTGTTGTGGACGCGTTGGGTGCTGGCGTGACGCAATGGAAAATCGGCGATGCCGTGTTCGGCTTCAAACGCCCGTGGGGCGCGGATGCGGAGTATGTGGCGATTGAGGCTTCGGCGGTGTTTCCGAAGCCAAAGACATTCACCTATGAGCAGGCCTCTGGCATCGGGATCGCCGGGCTGACGGGTTTGCGTGCGCTGGCGGATTCCGGCGTGAAGCCGGGCCAGCGCCTTGTTGTCATCGGCGCCGCGGGCGGCGTGGGCAGTACGGTGGTGCAGGTTGCCAAAGCGCGCGGCATCCATGTGACGGCCATCGCCACGCAAGCGCAGGATGCGTATTTGCGCGAGATCGGCGCGGAGGATGTCGTTCACTACGAGAAAGAGGATGTGGCGGCGAAGGTGAAGAACGCCGATGTCGTCATCAACACGGTCGAAGGCCAAGCCGCAGCCGCTATTTCCTATGTGAAGAAAGGCGGCATGTTGTTCTCCACCGCCAACGATGTTCCCGCCGTGAAAGACAAATGCGCTGCTGCGGGGATTCGTTGCGATCAAACCGAAGGCGGCATCGCCGAAGGACCAGACGTTCACATGGCCGATCTCGTCGCCTTGGCTGACAAGGGCCAATACACAATCCATGTCGACAGGGTCTATCCCCTCGAACGAGCGGCCTCCGCACAGGAAGACAACCGCAAGGGTCACACCACAGGCAAGATCGTGTTGTCGATCGCGCCGCAATCGGCGCAGCGCTGATTGATGGCTCTGTTGATCGACAGCAAGACGGTGTTTCAGGGCTGGTGCAAACTGGCGGTGGCGAAATTCCGCCTGATGAACGGGCAAACAATCCAGAGAGAAATCGAAGACCACGGGCAGGGTGCGGCGGTGTTGCCGTATGACGAGCAGAGGCGAACAGCGCTGCTGGTTCGTCAGTTTCGCGCCGCCGTATTTGTGTCGGCGAACCATCCCAGTTTGCTGGAAGCCATTGCCGGGATTGTCGATGAAGCCGATCCGGCGGACACGGTGCGGCGTGAGGCTCTGGAAGAAGCGGGATTGCGATTGGCGACGCTCGAGTTCGCCGGCCATGTTTGGCCGATGCCTGGCCTGTCCACCGAACGGATATCGCTCTATCTGGCCCCGTATACGACCAGCGACCGTGTGTCGGCCGGCGGTGGCGAAGCCAGCGAGGGTGAGTTCATTGAGGTTGTAGAATTGCCGTTGGCGGATTTGGCGCGCAGCGCCGACAGCGGCGAAATTTTGGATATGAAAACCTTGTTGCTCGTTCAAACGCTGCGACTGAAGCGGCCCGACATGTTCGTCGGCTGAATATCGGATCGCGGGCCTATAGGCCTGTTCGGCCATCGGATGCCCGATATTCGGGAACCGATGGTGCCGCAGGTGGTAATCGAAACCACGACCTACCCCTTACCAAGGGGTTGCGCTACCACTACGCCACTGCGGCCTCCGGAGCCGAAATCACGAGAAAGGCTAACGCCTACGCGGGATTCCAGCCGAAAGGTGCGCTGCTATACAATAGGAATCCCGGTAACGAAAGGCCGCCTTTTCAATGGGCGAAAAATCTTCCCATCGTGAGGCGCGGCTGGCGAATGCGCTCCGCGCCAACCTCAAACGGCGCAAGGTCGCGGCCCAGAACGCCGGCAAAAATGCCGATGTACCGGCTTCGGACGATTCACAGCAAAATCCGGCCGATGAGGCCGTGGAACCGCCGCAAAACCGCAATTAACGCGCTGTCCGCTGACCTCTGACGGCCCCTCGAAAACGGGCAAGTTTTCCGGCTATTCGCGCCGCAGCACGCGGGCTAGAAGATCACATGGATCGTATACGCATTGGCGGCGGGCGCCGTCTTCACGGGGAAATCCCCATCAGCGGCGCCAAGAACGCCGCGCTGCCCTTGATTGCGGCCTCGCTTCTCTCGTCGGGGCCTCTGACGCTCACCAACGTGCCGAATCTGGTCGATCTCGGTTCCATGGTCGAACTGCTCGAGGTTCTGGGCGTCGGCGTCACCTGGGAAAAATCCTCGGTGCTGGGTGTGGGCGGCGTCATGCGGCTGTCCGCGCCGGGCCCTGTGGCCACGCTCGCCCCCTACGATATCGTGCGCAAAATGCGCGCCAGCTTCTTCGTGCTGGGGCCATTGCTCGCCCGCGCGCATCAGGCCCGCGTGTCGCTGCCCGGTGGTTGCGCCATCGGCGCGCGCCCGGTGGATGTGCACCTCAAAGGCCTTGCAGCCATGGGCGCGGCAATCGAACTGGAGGAGGGCTATGTCGTCGCGTCATGCCCCGGCGGTTTGCAGGGCGCGGAATTTGAATTCCCGATGGTGTCGGTCGGCGCCACCGAAAATTTGCTGATGGCGGCATCGCTCGCGCACGGCCGTACGGTCCTTTCCAACGCCGCGCTTGAACCCGAAATCAAAGATCTCGGCGAGTGTCTCATCGCGATGGGGGCGAAAATCTCCGGCCTCGGCACCACGCGGATCGTCATTGATGGCGTCGCGGAATTGGGCCCGGCCACGCATCCGGTTTTGCCGGACCGAATCGAAACCGGCACCTATGCCATCGCCGCCGCCATCGCGGGTGGCGAGGTGGATATCACCGGCACGCGGGTGGATTTAGTGGCATCCCTTCTGATGCTTCTGAAGCGCACGGGCGCTGAGATCATCCCCACCGATAACGGCATGAAAATCGTGCGCGATGGCCGCCGCCCGCGTTCGATCGATGCCAGAACCGAGCCGTTTCCGGGCTTTCCCACCGATCTGCAGGCACAATACATGGCGCTTATGGCATTCGGTGACGGGCTCTCCCATATCCAGGAAACGATCTTCGAGAATCGTTTCATGCATGTGCCCGAACTTGCCCGCATGGGCGCGGATATTTCCATCGAAGGCGACACCGCCATTGTGCGCGGGCAGGCGCGGTTGAAAGCGGCCCCCGTGATGGCGACCGATCTGCGCGCCTCGTCGAGTTTGATCCTTGCGGGGCTCGGTGCGGAAGGGAACACCATCGTCAACCGCGTCTATCATTTGGATCGCGGCTTCGAGCGCATCGAAGAGAAACTGTCGCGCTGTGGCGCGGACATCGAACGTTTGCGCGGCGAGGGCTGACATGAGCGAGACACCCAAGCAATTGCGGCTGATGGCGCAGGACGACGAGGATCTGCAAATCCTTTCGGCGCATCTGCAAGATGCCGTGCTGCGCGTGGGCGATCTCGTCTATCTGGCGCGTGAGCGGCGCTTCGTGGCGATGCTGAATCGCTATTGCTGGGAATGTTGCGATGGCTTGGGCACGCGCGTGCGCTGCGGCTTGCATTTCGATGATGTGCTTTCCGTGAAGGTGCGCGGCATCGATCAGAGCGAGGCGGACGCGGTGCTGGAATTGCTGGCCCTACAGTTTGTTCCAGCAGGCGATGGCAGCGGCGCCATCGAGCTTTTGCTGGCCGGCGGCGGCGCGGTGCGTTTGGAAGTGGAATGTATCTCTGCGGGCATGGCCGATCTCACCGGGCCTTGGCCTGCGGCGGCGCGCCCCGAACATCATCTGGATAGCGAAACCGCGAAGGGAACGGAGGGACGCTGATGGTCCATCGTCTCGACACACGCCAAAAAGATTTCCCGGCGGCGTTCGCCGAACTGCTCGAAACCAAACGCGAGGCAGAAGACGATGTGTCGCGTGTGGTGCGCGGCATCATTGCCGACGTTTGCGCGCGCGGTGACGCAGCGGTGCTGGAGCTGACCGAGCGTTTCGACAAAGCGCGGCTCACCGCCGAGACCATGATCGTGCGGCCCGCCGAGGTGACGGCGCTGGAACGCGATGCGCCGCGCGATGTTGTGGAGGCATTGAAAACCGCTGCCGCCCGCATCGAAGCCTATCATGCGCGCCAAGTGCCGAAGGACGAGGAATTCGTCGACGAAGCCGGTGCGAAATTGGGCTGGCGCTGGAAGGCGCTCGAAAGCGTCGGGCTTTATGTGCCGGGCGGCACGGCGTCGTATCCGAGTTCGGTTCTGATGAATGCAATGCCTGCGAAGGTTGCCGGCGTCGAGCGCATCGTGATGGTGACACCCGCATCCGGCGGCGCGGTCAATCCGCTGACGCTGGTGGCGGCGCGCATCGCAGGCGTGACCGAAATTTATCGCGTCGGTGGGGCGCAAGCTGTGGCCGCACTCGCCTATGGCACGGCAACGATCCGCCCCGTGGATAAGATCGTGGGGCCGGGCAACGCCTATGTCGCGGCGGCCAAGCGTGAAGTGTTCGGCCAGGTGGGCATCGATTCCATCGCGGGCCCTTCGGAAATCTTGGTGGTGGCGGATGGCAAAAACGATCCGGCTTGGATCGCGGCCGATCTGCTGTCTCAGGCCGAACACGATGCCTCGTCGCAATCCATTCTCATCACCGACGATGCGGCGTTTGCCGATCGCGTGGCGGACGAAGTGGAACGCCAGTTGGCGGCGTTGCCGCGCCAGAGCATCGCCTCGGCAAGCTGGGCGGCGCACGGCGCTATCATCGTTGTGGGCAAGCTCGATGAAGCCATCGGCCTTGTCGACCGCATTGCGCCCGAGCATTTGGAACTCGCCATTGACGCGCCGGAGGAATTCTTCGGGCGCATCCGCAATGCCGGTGCGGCGTTCCTGGGCCGTTACACGCCCGAGGCCATCGGCGATTATATTGCAGGGCCCAACCATGTGCTGCCGACCTCGCGCACGGCGCGGTTCTCGTCGGGTCTGTCGGTGATGGATTTCGTGAAGCGCACGAGTTTCGTGTCGTGCGACGCGAACGCCTTGGCGCAGTTGGGCCCGCCCGCGCTGTTGATGGCCGATGCGGAAGGTTTGCAGGCGCATGCCCGTTCCATCGCCATTCGCTTAAACCGCCGCTCCTGAGTAGAATGGCGCGTGTCCCAAGCTCCTGATCGCCACTACCGGATAGAAGCCTGCACGCTGGATGAAGCCAGTGTGCAAACGCTGTCGCGCGAGGTGGAACAAGAGCGCGCGATCGCCATCTACGATCTCGTGGAGAAGAATTATTTCGAGCCCATCGGCTCGCCGGGCGGGCCGTATCGGCTGATTCTATTGGCGGCCGAAGGGCGGCTGGTCTTCGACGTGCGGCTGGCCGATGGCGCGGAACATGGGCGCGTCATGCTGGCGCTTTCACCCCTCCGCCGGGCCGTGAAGGACTATTTGATGATCTGCGAGAGCTACCATCTCGCCATCCGCGAAGCGCAGCCCGCGCGGATTGAGAGCATCGATATGGGCCGCCGCGGCCTGCATGACGACGGCGCGCGCCTGTTGCAGGAACGGCTCAAGGGCAAGATCGGGGTCGATTTCGAGACCGCCCGGCGGCTTTTCACGCTGATATCCGCCCTTCATTTGAGCCACTAGGCTTGATTTTCGCCGCTTGCGGTGCATCCTCCGGCCCGGTTAACGCCACCCGCAAACTCGCGGGCGGTCGTCTTCAGGATTTGCCCCACTTTTAGGATTTGAATGGCCAAGGAAGAACTCCTCGAATTCCCCGGCTCGGTTTCCGAGCTGCTGCCCAACGCCACCTTTCGGGTGAAGCTGGAAAATGGGCACGAAATCATCGCGCATACGGCGGGCAAGATGCGCAAGAATCGCATCCGCGTTCTGGTCGGCGACAAGGTGCTTGTCGAAATGACGCCCTATGACCTGACCAAGGGCC
The DNA here is from genome assembly GCA_903928515.1 of uncultured Alphaproteobacteria bacterium. Classification (GTDB taxonomy): domain Bacteria; phylum Pseudomonadota; class Alphaproteobacteria; order Micropepsales; family Micropepsaceae; genus CAIYRG01. The sequence continues at coordinate 12,621 of CAIYRG010000378.1, forward strand.
GCATCACCTATCGTTTCAAATAGGCCGACCGCCATCGCGGCCGCGCGCCCTTTTCTGCCATGAGTGAGAAGACGCTCACGCGCTTGGTGCTGGCTTCCGCAAGCCCACGGCGGCAATCGCTGTTGGCGCAAGCGGGCATCGCGCCGGGGCGTATCATCGCGTCCGACATCGACGAAACGCCACGCGCCCGCGAGCTGCCGCGCCTCTATGCCGAGCGTTTGGCGCGCGAGAAGGCGCAAGCCGTCGCGGCGCAATTGCACGGCGATGAAGTGGTGCTGGCGGCCGATACCGTCGTGGCGCTCGGGCGGCGCATTCTGCCCAAGGCCGAAGGCGCGCAGAGCGTGACCGATTGTTTACGGCTTTTGTCGGGGCGCAGGCATGTCGTTTATACCGCCATCACTGTGTTGACGGGTGGGCAAACGCGCGCGCGCTGTGCGGCCACACGCGTCGCCTTCAAGACTTTGTCGGATGCCGAGATCGCGACTTATGCACAATGCGGCGAAGGCGAGGGCAAGGCGGGCGGTTACGCCATACAGGGCCGCGCCGAAGCGTTTGTGCGGTCGATCAATGGCTCCTACAGCAATGTCGTCGGCCTGCCATTGCGTGAGACCTTGGCGCTGCTCTCTTCCTTTGGCTTGGATATTTCCTAGCCGTGGTAAGGTAGACCCGAGAAGAGCGGTCTATGTCCAAAACCATACTTATCAATGCCGGTGCAGGTGAAACGCGAATTGCTGTCGTGGAAGACGGCTTGCTGCAGCGTTTCGAATTCGAGCGCGCCATCGGCGCGGGCGACGACGAGCACGAGCGCCGTGGCGGCCATTCGCATATCGGCGAAATCATTCTCGGCCGCGTGCAGCGCGTGATGGCGGCCACCGAGGCCGCGTTCGTCGATATTGGGCTTTCGCGCGCGGGGTTCTTGAGTGTGCGGGATGCTGCGCATTTGGCGCCGCCCGACAAGCGCACGAACCCCAGCATTTCCGATTGCGTGCGCGAAGGCGACACTGTGCTGGTGCAGATCATCAAAGATCCCATCGGTGATAAGGGTGCGCGGCTTTCGGCTTCGCCCTCGCTCCCCGGTCGTTTCCTGGTGCTGAAACCGGGTGCGGCTCGCGTCGCATTCTCGCGGCGGCTGCCTGAGGCTGAGCGCGAGAAACTCAGCGCGCGTATGGAACATTGCCTTAAGAGCGCGAAGGCTTTGCCGGATGCGGGGTACATCGTGCGCACCGCGGCGATGGAAGCCGCCGCGGAAGAATTGTGCGAAGACGCGGAAAATCTGGCAGCGTCGTGGCGCGAGATTGAAGCCGCGCGAGAGAACGCGAAGCCGCCGCAAACGCTGCATCGCGATCTGTCTCTCGTCGAGCGCGTGCTGCGGGACGAAAACGATCCCGACATCGTGCTGATCGACGATGCGGCAGCCTACGCGTTGGCCGCGGCCTATCGTGAACGCGCAATGCCGCAATCGGGTGCGAAGCTCGAACAATATGAAGGCATCGATCCGTTGTTCGAGGCGATGGGCATCGAGGACGAGGTGCACCGGCTGTCGGAGCCGCGCGTGCCGCTGGCCTCGGGCGGCTGGATCACGGTGGAGACCACCGAAGCGATGACGACGGTGGATGTGAACTCGGGCAGCTACACGCAAGGCGCAGGCATTGAGGACATGGGCTTTGCCGTGAACCGCGAAGCGGCCGATACCATCGCGCGGCAGTTACGGCTGCGCGGCATTGGCGGGCTGATCGCCATCGATTTCATCGACATGGCTTCGCCCGATCACGCGACGAAGTTGACGGAGGCGTTAAACCAGGCGGTTGCGCGCGACCGTGCGCCGGTGCGCGTGCTGCCGCCGTCCGAATTCGGTGTGGTGGAGATGACGCGCAAGCGCTTGGGTGATCCGCTGCATCATCTGCTCACCGAACCGTGTGGCACGGGCTCATGTCGCGGCCGGCAGCGAACGGCCGCGACGATTGCCTGTGAGGCGTTGCGCCGTATCGAGAAATCCGCGGCTGCCGCGCCTGGCAAAGAGGTGTTGCTGTTTGCAGCGCCCGCCATCGTGGAATGGCTGGAGGCGCATGAAGACGAAGTGCGCGAAGGTCTTGCACGGCGCGGCGCGCCACGGGTAAAATTCCATTCCGATGCCGCGCGTGGGCGCGACAGTTTTTCCGTGGAAACACGATGAGCCCAAATGACCAACGCAAATGTCCGATTTGCGGTCACCTGGTGACGGAGCAAGCCGAGCCACGCTTTAAGCCCTTCTGCTCGAAGCGTTGCGCCAATGTGGATCTTGGCCGCTGGCTCGGCGACACCTACGCCATCCCGGCAACCGAGCAAGAAGACGAAGACGGCGAAAGCTCGGATATGTCCGGCAACGCCTGACGCGCCTTACCTTCCTCATCGCCTACGCTTGCGATAGGCTCGCCTCATAATAAAAGGGGAGGGGATCATGAAAACCTATGCTGTGATTTCGGCTGCGCTGTTGGGCGCGATGGTGTGTTCTGCTGTGCAGGCTGCCGACACAATTCCGCGCGCCATTTTTAACGCTGTGAATTCTTACGGCCGCCCGCATGCGGAAATCATCCGAGATAATGCGATGAAGCCCGCCGATGTGTTGGCGTTCGCAGGCGTGAAGCCGAGGCAGGTTGTCGTCGATCTTACGCCGGGCGCGGGTTACTACACCCGCATCCTGGCGATGGTGGTGGGCCCGAAGGGGGCTGTCTACGACATGGTGCCGCTGAACGAGGGCAACACCTACGAGCAACGTCGCGGCACGTTGGTCAAAGACATCACGCAGAACCGGCCGATGGCGCGCGTCGATCTGGCGTTCGGTCTGGAAGACCAGCCCGAGTTCAAGAACATCACGGTGTTCTGGGAAAACGTCTCGCAGCTTTTCGCGTTGCCCAGGCAAGCCGATGTCGTGATCACCGACGGCGGCTATCATTTTCTGAAAGGCGCAGAGTTCACTAAGGCTGACACGCTGGCGATGAACAAGTTGATTTTCGAGACAATGAAGAGCGGCGGTGTCTATCTCGTGATCGACAATCAGGCGGCCATGGGAAAAGGCTTCACCGATGCCGGTCTCAATCGTGTCGAGGCCGATGCGGTGAAAAGGGAAGCCCTGGCGGCGGGGTTTGTGTTGGATGGCGAAAGCACCATCCTCGCCAAATCCGACGACGACCATACAAAGCCAGCCGATGCCAATGCGGATCGCTTCATGTTGCGCTTCAAGAAGCCCGAGAACGCACCGGATTCGGACATGCGCCCCGATGCCAGACGGGCGCTGGCCGGATATTTCGGCAACACGCGGCGTGGCAATGTCGGCGATCCGATGGAGCGCCGCGTGATGTATCACGAGGATCTGTCTTATGAGGAATACGGCACGCTGAAATCCGGCGCATCGCCGTTCCAATCGGGACTGATCTTTTATCGCGCCGATGGGCAGGGCTGCATGCTGCACAAATTCCCAAGCGATCAAAAAGGCCAGGTGAATTGCAGCAATGGCCGTGCGGTGCCGAACATGAAGGCCGGCGACAAATGGAACGGCGCGGATGACAATCGGCCCTATTGGCTGGTGCCGGGCCTGCAATATTTCGACGAATGACGGATGTTGAGAGCGCGGTGAACCCGCGCTCTCAAATTCACTCGGTCGTGTCGCCGCCGCCGCGGTCGGTATGGTCCATCAGCACGCCGCCGTCGGCTTTTACTGCCTTGAAGAAATAGCCGCCCGTGCGCCCGTCGCGCAGCGGATTGAGTTCGACCTTCACGTGATCGCCGACTTCAAAGCTGTGGCGGGTCCAGCCGATATGGTCCAACCGGCTCGGCGGCCCGGCCTCAATGGCCCACAAATCCGTGCCGCCTTGCGTGTTCGTCACGTTGATCCAGATATAGACGTGCGGGTTCGTCCAATCGTAGCGGCGGATATTGCCTTCGATGTTGATCGTTCGCGTGCGATCGAACATGGCGTAGGAATGATGCGCCGATGCGCTGGGTGCCACCATCAGGCATCCGGCGGCGATGAAACCCGTGCTGATCTGTTTGGCTGCTTTTGCGACCATGCCTGCCTCCCCGGATGCGTATACGTAACGCCGCACTATAAGGGAAGCGATGGTGCCCAGGGACGCTTCAAGACGGACTCTTGAGCTACTGATTTTGCTATGATTTCCCTGAATGTGGTTTCCCCGATCCAGGAAACTTACCAACAATTTTCTGATGAAACTTCCAAAGCCCGATGCGTTCGGGTGTTCAACAGTGTGCATCTTGCCGCCAGATCAAGCGGCACAAGAAGCATTTGCGCGTCTCCCCGCTACGGGAAGATCGCCCAATTGAATGCTGTCGTCGGCCGCACTTCCTGCGGCAAAACGGATGCCAGCGGCGCGAAGCAGCGGGAGCGCCATCGGATTATCGATACCATCCACACAGGTGAGCGCCTGTTGTGCGGTCGCAGTCCGGTTAAGCCACGTTGCGAGTCGCACTATCCCAGGAGGTGTCGAATTTGGCGGCAGCGTAGAGCATAGACCTGCCACGCCGATATTACCGCTGTGCATCAATCCAATATCGCAATCGGGCAACTGCATAAAGACACGCTTAACGAAGGGCCTCACTGTCGCGACGATTTCGGCCAGACGCGAGCCGGGAGTGCCCGGGGGCACATCATCGATCTTGACGATCAGAAATGGGTTGTTCGCCACGTCCGCAGCACGTAGCGCCTGCTGATAGAGCCGACCGCCAGTTTGAGATTGGCCTGGCGCAGTTCGTCGATCACGCCTTGATCGAGCGCGTGTTGCGTTTTCATGACGTGCAGACAGCGAGATTGGCGCGATAGGCCGTGTCGACCGACACGATGGTGAGATTTGGTGCGTTTGAAAAAGAGACTTTGGGTATTTTCATAGGGCTCTCGCGTTGAGCGGGAGCATGGTCCGCCGAAGGCGGGCCAACCAAATCTCTCAGCTATCGGCGCTCGTTACACGAGCCGATAATGCGCCGACGGTAGGCCCCATATTCCGACTTGGCAAATAGGCGGGCTGAGGGCGCATCCGCATTGCGGGGTCCGTACGGCACCGCACGAATGCGTTCGTGGTGGTGGGCTGCTCAGGGATGAAAGAGATGGTGCCCAGGGACGGAATTGAACCGCCGACACGTGGATTTTCAATCCACTGCTCTACCAACTGAGCTACCTGGGCCCACAATGCGCGCCCCTAAAGATCGTTCCTCCGGGGCGGCCGGGACGCGCTTTTTAGAAGAGGGGTTACGCCCTGTCCAGCGTCGCGTGTTCCGCCCGGAGACCGCGAGAAAAAACGCCGCAGCCTGGGGCATTGGGATTTTGCCAACCGTCAATCGGGCCGCAAGCCGGGAAGGGCCCGGTGGCCCCCACCGAGGGATGGTCTAAAGCCCGTGACGCGCCATTAATCGCTGGCGTGCGACTTCACGCGATAGCCGGTGCTGGCCCTATGACGTTGCCGCTTGCGGCCGCACCGCGGCGGTGGCGGATTCCGGCAACAATCGTGTGCTGATCTGGAACGGCGTGCAGGCCCGCGCTCTTGGTTTCGACTGCCGTTCGGCTATAAATATTCCAAGATTTAAAGTGAGCGGAGCGGGCACCTGCGCGGGAGCCTCAGACGATGCCACTCAGGGGGAAATATGGCCGCAAATCTTCGCAAAGCCTGTTTGCTGTCCGTGGCGTTCGGGCTCGTCTCGACAGCGGCGCTCTCGGCCGCGGATCGCATTCCGGCCCCCACGGCCGCGGATTGGGCGAACCTTGGAAAGCTCCCTGATTGGTCGGGTACCTGGAGCCCGGACGAGACCAAGGAAAACATGGAAACGGAAAAGAATCCGACGCCATGGAACGCCAAGGCGGCGAAGCGCATCGAAGACGAGATCGTCGACAACAGGAATGGGCACCCGCACAATTCGTATACGGAATGTCTTCCCGAAGGCATGCCGAGTTGGATGCTGATCTACCACAACGCCATCGAATTTCTTTACACGCCCAATCGCGTGACGATGCTGGGCGAATCCGAAGGCAACGAGTTGCGCCGCATCCACACCGACGGCCGCAAACATCCCGCCGATCCGGATGAAACCTTCTTCGGCGATTCCATCGGCCACTGGGAAGGCAGCACGCTGGTGGTGGACACGGTCGGCGTCATGAAGGAGTTGCCGATCTCGATCGAAGAAGCGTTTGGCGTGCCGAATGGCGGCGATATGCACATCGTCGAGCACATGCATGTGGAAAATAAGGACGAGTGGCACGACGATCTGGAGATCACTGCGCCGCACGCCTTCACCAAAACGTGGAAAACGAACCGCGTCTTTTATCGCCAGCGCGCCAGGGAATTTGAAATCGCCGAAGGTGTTTGCCTGCGCGGCCATTACACGACCGACACCGACAAGGACGGGTTCCCCGTGCTGGCGCCGCTGCCGTTTACGGATGGCATTCCCACACCGCTGAAGGGCAAGTAACCGAAAAATCGCAAATACAACGACGCTGGAAGCATCCGGCGGAACCGGGAGGCATAACATGCGTGCTCACATGTGGAAGACAGCAGCGTTGGGTTTGGCATTCGGTATCGCGGCGAGCGCGCCCGCCTTCGCCCACCATTCCGGCGCCATGTTCGACTCGTCGAAACGCGTGAAGTTGGAAGGCACCATCAAATCTTTTGAGTGGACGAACCCCCATTCGCGCATCTGGTTCTTGGCCGACACTGTGGATGGCAAGAAACAGCCGGCGCCCGTGTTGTGGGCGATTGAGACCGGGAGCCCCGGCCAGTTGACGCGCATGGGCTGGACGAAGCGCACGCTGAACCCCGGCGACAAAGTGTCGATGGCGGTCGCGCCTCTGCGGTCGGGTGAACCGGCTGGTCTCGGCATCCGCCCGCAATTGTTGAACGGCAAGCCCTTCCCCGTGAAAGCGGGCAAGGAAGATCTCGAACGCCCCAATCTCGATGTGCCGCTGCAATAGCCGCAACGCCGACAGCAAAAAGCGCGCGAAGCGTTATCGCCTCGCGCGCTTTCGTTTGAAAAAGCTTCGCGCTTACTTGCTGCGCATATAGGTGAAGCTGCTGTCCTTCTGCGCCATGCTGGCATATTTCGGCGAGCGCCATTCTTCCTTGTCGACCTTCTCAAACTTCATCGTGCCGGTCAGTCTGTCGCCGGTGAGCGTAGCGGTCAGCGTGCCGTGGCGGGCGATATCTTTGAGCTCGTCGTGGTAGGCGCCGCTCCAATTGCAGTTCAGCGTGTTGCCGGTGGCCGCGCAATTCGTCCAGGCGATCTTGTCGTGTTGCAGAACGCCGAACACACCCAACAAATCACCGGAGCCGTTCGGGTTCAGTGTGAGGTTGTAACGCTTGTCGTCGGAGGCCCATTTGCCCGCGAACGGCCCCAAATTGCCGGTAGCAGTTGGAGCAACGGCGGGTTTGGCGTCGGCAGCGTATGCGGCGGCAGGAACCGCTGCCAGCAAGGCGGCGCACAAAATTGGGTGCTTCAAATTCATAGGTTTCCTCCCCATTTTGCTTAAGATGTACGCTTGAGTTCCCGCTTCGTCAAAATCGCGGGCCCGTGAACGAAAGCCGCAAGGCGAAGGATAAGAATTTGCGCATTCCCATTCATCGCGAAGGTTGGCCGTTCATCGGTTTGTTCCTTGTACTGAATATCTTTCTCTATTGGATTTGGGCGCCGCTCGGTTGGGTGTTCGTCATCCTCACGCTGTGGTGTGTTGCCTTCTTCCGCGATCCCGAACGCGAGACGCCGAACGGTGTGGGGCTTCTGATCTGCCCGGCCGACGGCCGGCTTTTACCGATTGTAAACGCTGTTCCGCCTTTGGAACTCGGCATGGGCGAAACGCCGCGCCCGCGTCTGTCCATCTTCATGAACGTCTTCAACGTGCATGTGAACCGCATGCCGGTGGATGGGCAGGTGCTGGCAATGGCCTATCGAAAAGGGCGGTTTTTCAACGCGTCGTTCGACAAGGCGAGCATTCACAACGAGCGCATGTCGGTGCGGCTGAAGCTCTCTACCGCAAGCGCGAACGGCCCGGCGGCGGGGCGGGAACTGGCGGTGGTGCAAATCGCCGGTCTTGTAGCGCGCCGCATTAAGTGCGATTTGAAGCCAGACCAGTTCGTAGGTCGAGGCGAGAGATTCGGTATTATCCGTTTCGGGAGCAGGGTGGATGTCTACCTGCCGCCGGGCACCGAAATCGTCGCCAAGGCCGGTCAGCATGTGACGGCCGGCAAGACGGTTCTGGCCACGTTTTCATAGCGGATGAAATACGAAAAAATGGCGAAGCATCGCGAACGTAAGAAATTCCGGCGTTGGGCCGCGGAGCAGATTCAGCGCCGCGAAGAAATCTCGCTGGAAAAGATTGCGCCTTCGGTGTTGACGCTGTGCGGCCTGTGTTCGGGGGTGAGCGCCATTCCGCTGGCGTTGGTTCACGAATGGAAATTCGCCGTCACCGGTATCGCGATGGCGATGGTGTTCGACATGCTCGATGGCCGCGCCGCGCGCATGCTCGGCGCCGACAGCGAATTCGGCACGCAGCTGGACTCACTGGCCGACCTCGTCAGCTTCGGCATCGCGCCCGCAGTCGTTGCCTATATCTGGAGCCTATCCACGATGGGCGCGAGCGGCTGGCTCGCCGCGCTGATCTTCTGCGTGTGCAGCGCCGTCCGTCTGGCCCGTTTCAATGTGCAGGCCGCGCGTGATGAAGGCGCCACCGTTGCACATCCTTATTTCGTCGGCCTGCCGACGCCGGCCGCCGCGGCCTTCATGATGCTGCCGCTGATGCTGGATTTCGAATTGCGCGGCGGACTGTTCCGCAGTCCGCTCGTCTATCTTGCGGTGATCGCCTTCACCTCGATCATGATGGTGAGCACGATCCCGACACCGTCGTTGAAGCACGTGCGCATGACGCCGCGCGTGCGCATCGCCATCGGCATGTTCTTGTGCCTGTTCGTGCCGCTGTTGATCGCGCTGCCCTGGGCCACACTCAGCACGGTCTTGGCGCTCTACGCCCTCACCATTCCGTTCGTCATCCGCCGGGCACGCATTGCCGCGCGCCACCACGCCGATACGCTGGAAGCCGATGAGGCGCTGTTGGACGTAGCCGACGAAGATGACGAGGAAGAGCCGTCCTTCCACCACCGCTGAACGTTTAAACGTTAGCGACGATAAACCCACACATTTGCCGGCGGCAGATTTCGCCAGACGAACGCAGCCCGTGTGAGCTTCGCGCCTTTCGGCACGGGCACCGGCGCATTGCGCCCATACGAAAACAGGATGAACGGCGCATGCGGGCTGAGGCAGGCCAGGGCCGCTTCGACGAGATGCGCGCGCACGGCAACGGGGAAGTTCAGTAACGGGATACCGGAGACGACCGCCGTATAGGAATCATGCGGCCGGTTGGGGCCCAGCGTGGTTTTCAAATCGAAGGCATCGCCCTGGATGACATCCACGCCGGCGAACCGCGTCGAGATCAGCGTGGCGAAGTGCGTATCGTATTCCACCACCGTGAGTCGTGCAGGCGCTATTCCCCGCGCGAGAATCGCTTGCGTGATGGCGCCGGTGCCGGGGCCCAATTCCAGAACGCGCCCAGGCTTCGCGGGATCGATTTGCTGTGCCATCGCGCGCCCGAGATAAGGACTTGAGGGCGCCACCGCGCCGACATGGCGTGGGTTCGCGAGGACGCGGCGCAAAAACCGCCATTCCTCAACAAACGGAAGCGCCTCACCCTTTGCCGTCATGCGCTGCACCAAAATTGCGATTTGATTTCGCGTGGGTCGTTCGAAGCTGGAGGAACCTTAACATCATTTCGCGGGAAGCTTGAACCGGTTGTGAGCCGAGAAGCCTGGGGTCTTGGCCGGCTTCTCTTGGAATGGCTCTATTGACCCGCTTCGCATTCGCATGTCAGCGTCCTGTCACAAATATAAAAAGCATTTCAGTGGGGCTTATGGGTGCATCAGGATCACCGGATGTAAAACGCCGGCGCTTTCTCGCGAGTGCGCTGGTCGCAGCGCCCGCCATCGGTGTCGCCGCAGCACTTCCCGCAACTGCCGCCGAAACGCCAAACGCCGATGCGCCCAGCGCGCTTCCCGCCAATTCGCAGCTCGCGCGCGAAACCGCCGCCCCTCGGCCCGCGCGATACACCGTCGCCAATCCCGGCTCCGACTTCATGGTCGATGTTCTCAAGACGCTCGATTTTGAATATGTCGCGGCCGTGCCGGGCTCGTCGTTTCGCGGACTTCAGGAATCGATCCTCAATTACGGCAACAACGAAAAGCCGAAATGGGTGACGTGCCTGCACGAGGATTCCTCTGTCGCGATGGCGCATGGCTACGCCAAGATGTCGGGCAAGCCGATGCTGGTGCTGCTGCACGGCGTGGTCGGCTTGGCGCATGCGCCGATGGCGATCTACAACGCCTTCTGCGACCAGGTGCCGATCGTCATGATCGCGGGCAACACCGCGGACGAATCCACGCGCCGCCCCAACGCCGATTGGCAGCATTCCGCGCACGATCAGGCGATCATGGTGCGCGACATCACCAAATGGGATGACCAGCCCTATTCGATGCAGGGCTTCTCGGAATCCATGGTGCGCGCTTACGACATCGCCACCACCGCGCCCAACGCGCCGGTTCTGATTGTGGCAAACGGCGAACTCGCCGAGAACGAATTGCCCGCCGACGAGCGCAAGAAGCTCACCATTCCGAAATTGAAAGAACGCAACAACCCGCAGGGCGATGTGAACGCGCTGCGCGAAGCCGCGAAATGGCTGGTGGCTGCGGAGAGCCCTGTGATCGTCGCGGATCGGTACTGCCGCACGCAACACGGCATGGACAATCTGGTGAAGCTTGCGGAGTTGCTGCAAGCGCCTGTCATCGATAAATATTCGCGTCTCAACTTCCCGAACAAGCATCCGCTCTGCCACACGGCGGGCGGCGGTGCGGCGATGCGCCAGGCCGATGTGATCCTTTGTCTTGAACCGGCGGATCTGTTCGGCACCCTGTATGACAAGCCCGATGCGGTGGTCTCGAAAGCCAATCCGCGTTTCAAGCCGGGCGCCAAGATCATCAATCTCGGCATTGGCCAAGTCGGCATCACCAAATCGAACATCAACGCCTTCATGCGCTATGCGCCGACCGATCTTGTGATCGTGGGCGATGCGGAACAGAGCATGCCGACGCTGATCGAAGCGGTGGGCATGGAAATCACCGAACCGGTGAAGTCGCGCCTTGCCACGCGCGGTAAGAAATTGGCCGATATGAAGCCGCGCTTCATCGAGGCGGCGCGCAAGCAGGCGGCCTTCGGTTGGGATGCGAGCCCCATCACGGGCGCGCGCCTGATGATGGAATTGTGGGATCAGATCAAACATGACGATTGGGCGGCGGGTGCGTTGAACGACGGCATGGGCGGCTGGCCGCTTCAGCTGTGGGACTTCGACAAAAACTATCAGCACATTGGCGGCATGGGCGGCGGCGGCTTGGGCTATTTCGCGTCCGCTGCGGTGGGTGCCGCACTTGCCAACAAATCCAAAGGGCGGATGACAATCGGCACCACCGGCGACGGCAGCTTCAATCTGGCGCCGGGCGTGATGTGGACAGCAGCCCAACAGCAATTGCCGCTGCTGATGATCGTGCACAACAATGGCGGTTATCACCAAGAGGTGATGCACCTGCAGCGCATGGCCGATCAGCGTTCGCGCAAACTCGAACACGGCAATGGCTGCACATTCGACAATCCGCTGCCGAATTACGCGAAGCTCGCGCAAGCGCACGGCGTCTATGCCGAAGGGCCGATCTCCAATCCGAATGATGTCGGTCCGGCGCTGAAGCGTGCGCTTGCCGTTGTGCGCAAAGGCGAGCCGGCCTTCGTCGATTGCATTCTTCAGGGGCGCTGAGGGGGAAACAATGAAAATACGGTCGATCATTCTCGGTATGGCGCTGCTTCTCGTCAGCGGCATCGCGCAAGCGGGCGAAGCCCAAAAACCGAGTGCGCCGGATGCGCCCAAAGGCGACACCGCCAACGGCAAGCAGCTCTATATGTCGGACGGTTGCTGGCAGTGTCATGGCACCGTCGGGCAGGGCGCGCGCACAGGCCCCACGCTCATCAACCCGCTGCCCTATGCCGCGTACATCAATCAGCTGCGCGCACCCGTGCGCGAGATGCCGCCGTATGAAGCGAAGCTGTTGTCGGATCAGGAAGCCGCCGACATCTACGCGTTTATGAAAACCTTCCCGGCACCGCCCGATTACAAAACCATCAAGCTGCTGCAGGTGGATTGAGCGCCCATGACGAAGATGCCGCCGAAGACGAAGACGCCGAAGCAATCCATCGGCCCGGCTATTGAACGGCGTGGCTTTCTCGCAGGTGCGCTGGGTGCGCCCGTTGCGGGCGCTGCCGCGTTGAGACCCGCTTATGCCGCCGAGGGCGAAGACGCCCCTGCGGCGCGGCGCGGTGTTTCGCTCACCCCCACAACGGTGGCGCGCGAAACCGAAGCGCCGGTCGCCTCGCCCTTTACGGTGCAATATCCCGGTTCCGACTTCATGCTCGACGTCATCAAGACGCTCGATTTCGAATATGTCGCCGCGTTGCCGGGCTCGTCCTATCGCGGCTTGCAGGAATCCATTCTCACCTACGGCAATGACATCGCGCCCAAATGGGTGACGTGCTTGCACGAGGATACTTCGGTCGCGGTGGCGCATGGTTACGCCAAGATGGCAGGCAAGCCGTTGCTCGTGTTGCTGCACGGCGTCGTCGGCCTCCAACACGCGCCGATGGCGATCTACAACGCCTACTGCGATCAAGTGCCCATCATCATGATCGCGGGCAACACGGAAGACGAAGGCGAACGCCGCCCCAATGCCGATTGGCAGCACAGCGCGCACGATCAGGGCATCATCGTCCGCGACATGACGAAGTGGGACGACCAGCCGTATTCGATGCAGGGCTTCTCGGAATCCATGGTGCGGGCTTACGACATCGCCACCTCCGCGCCGCAGGCTCCGGTGCTGATCGTTGCCTCCGGCGAATTGATGGAGAACGAACTTCCGCCTGAAGAGCGCCGGAAGATCACTGTGCCGAAGCTCAAAGAACGCCATGCGCCGCAAGGCGACATCGGCGCGGTGCGCGAAGCGGCCAAATGGCTGGCGGGCGCGGAAAGCCCGGTCATTATCGCGGATCGTTACGCGCGCACACCGGCCGCGATGCCGATGCTGGTGCAACTGGCGGAGCTATTGAATGCGCCGGTGGTGGATCGCCTCAGCCGTATGAACATGCCGAACCATCATCCGCTGTGCCACACGCTGGGTGGCGGTGCTGCCATACGCCAAGCCGATGTGGTGTTGGTGTTGGAACCGGCCGATCTGTTCAGCACGCTTTACGACATGCCCGATGTAGTGGATTCCAAGCCCGTCTCGAAATTGAAGCCGGGCGCGCGCGTCATCAACATCAGCCTCGGTCAAACCGGGCTCACCAAATCGAACCTCAACGCGTTCATGCGCTATGCACCGACCGATCTCGTGATCGAGGGCGATGCGGAAGCTACCATGCCGTCGCTGCTCGAAGCGCTTGGCATGGAAATGACAGGCCCGGCAAAAGATCGCGCCACCGCGCGCGGGCAGAAATTGCGCGATATGGGCCCGCGCTTCCGCGACGCCTGGAAGAAGAACGCGGCCGCAGGTTGGGATTCATCGCCGATCTCGACGGCGCGCACCTGCATGGAATTGTGGGACCAGATCAAAGGTGAAGATTGGTCTGCCGGTGCGATCACGGACGGCATGGGCGGCTTCGCCAACGCCCTATGGGATTTTAACAAGCCCTATCATTGGAACGGCGGCATGGGCGGCGGTGGCGCTGGCTATCATTCGCCCGCGACGGTGGGTGCGGCACTCGCCAACAAGAAATACGGGCGGCTTACCATCGGCATGGTTGGCGACGGCGATTTCAACATGGCGCCCGGCGTCATCTGGACAGCGCAGCAAAGCCGAATTCCGTTGTTGATGATCGTGCAGAACAACGGCGGCTATCATCAAGAGGAGATGCACCTGCAACGCATGGCCGATCAGCGCTCGCGCAGCT
>CAIYRG010000379.1 GCA_903928515.1 uncultured Alphaproteobacteria bacterium
GCCGGTTTTCAAGACCGGTGCCTTAAACCGCTCGGCCACCCATCCGCACGCCTGAACCCATAAAGCGGTTGGCCGCGTGCGCCAAGCGGGAGCTTGCGTTTTTCCGCCATGGACAGGTTGGGCCGAATTTGCGACGAACCCTCGTGACAGACCGTGATAATCAGCCAGCGCCACGCATGCGCATTCCGCCGGAACCGCACGGTTCGAGCGGGAAATTGACCGTGCTTGGCCTGATCCTGGTGGGCGCAGTTTTTGTCGCTTTGTATATTTGGTCCGGGAAGACCGGCTCCTCCGTGCCGCCGCCGCCAGACCAATCGTCCTCCGCGACCTTTACGTCATCGCCGCAGGCTCCCGCGCTGAAGTTTTCCATCCGGCGGGTCGATGGGCTGATCGCCCAAGATTATGCCTTCGCCACCAAACCCGGCGATGAGAAGCTGGTCCAGGTGATGGTCGATGCGGATGTGGACCGCGACGTAGCCGTACCGGTGGATCACTGCATCGCCGAGCTGCAAACCGGCGAGGCGTCGCAGGTGTACCAGCAAGCGCCCGATCCGCGTGCCGCCGCCGTGCCGCCGGATTCGAGGTCCTTCGGGCCATATTGGTTTTTCATCGCGCGCACCGATTACAGCAGGCAAGCGCAATTACGCTTGCGGTGCGACAGTGTTGTGACCGGCTGGGCGCCGTTTCAAATGGCGAATTTGATCGAGAAAGCCGTCGCGCCGTAGGCGCGCCCGATATGCTGCCGTAGGCGGTTCCGCCATTCTTCGTTGTCGGCGAGAACGCCTTACACTAACGTTCTCGGCGATATCCGAATCGATTTGCCGTCAGGCCCAGCGCAGTGTTTCGCGCGACTTCTGGCTTTGTATAGGGCGGCATTGCATCGGCAAGCGGAGCAGGGATGAACCGATCGTTCACGACACTTACCGGTTTCGCCGCGACATCCGTTTTCCTGTGCGCGTGCGGCTCGACGTCTTCCCTGCCGCCGCCATCTCCCCGCGCGATTGAGAAGGCTGCCGCCACGCCCGCGCCGACCGGCTCGTATAAGGTCGGCAATCCCTATCAGGTCGGCGGCGTCTGGTACTATCCGAAGGAACAGCCGAATTACGACGAGACCGGCATCGCGTCTTGGTATGGCGAGGATTTCCACGGCCGTCTGACGGCCGACGGCGAAGTGTTCGACCGCAACGCCATCTCGGCGGCGCATCCCACGCTGCCTATGCCGGTGAATGTGCGTGTCACCAATCTCGATAACGGCAAATCCATTGTGGTGCGTGTGAACGATCGCGGGCCGTATGTGAACGGCCGTGTCATCGATCTGTCGGAACATGCGGCCGATCTGCTGGGCTATCGTTTGCAGGGTACGGCGAAGGTGCGCGTCACCTATCTGGGCCGGGCCGATGGTCCGGGCGGCGGCGCACCGCTGCCGGCGGACGAGACCCCGCCGGAGATCGCAATGGCTGTTGCGGCAGCGCCAACCCCGCCCGTGGTCACCCAGGCGCTTCCGCCCGTCAGCGGCGTTCCCGTGGAAGCGGCCACGCTGGCGAAGGCGATGCCGGTTCCCGTGCCTCTGGCCCCCGTGGTGGCCGCGCCGCAGGATCTGCCGACGGGCCAGGTGAACCAATTGGCGGTTCCCGCGGCAACCTCGATCTATGTCCAGGCCGGGGCTTACGGTTCCCTCGACAACGCCAAGCGGGTGGCCGAAAAATTGGCCGGTCTGGGCGCGAAAATTTCCACCATCACGCGTGACGGCAAACCGGTCTATCGCGTGCGGATCGGGCCTGTATCCGATGTCGATCAGGCCGATACGACGCTCAACAATGTCCACGATCTCGGCCATAATGATGTGAAGATCGTTGTCGAGTAATTTGTCTTAAGTTGCGTGGGCCCGCGCCGAAGGAGTGCGTTATGATCCGTACAAAGAGTGTTATCGCCGCCGCCGTGCTTCTGACGGTGCCCTCGCTCGCCCATGCCGATATCGATACCGCGGCCAGCCACGCGATCATCTACGACTACGACACCGGCGACGTGCTGTTCTGCAAGGACTGCGACCAGCAGATGACGCCCTCGTCGATGAGCAAACTGATGACGGTGGAGTTGTTGCTGCAGCGCCTGAAAGACGGCCGGCTGAAGCCCACCGATACGATGCACGTTTCGGAAGACGCCTGGCGACAGGGCCAGAAAGACAATGAATCCAAAATGTGGGTTCAGATCAATTCCGACATCAGCATCGACGATCTGCTCAAAGGCATCATTGTGCAGTCGGGCGGCGATGCCTGCATCGTGGTGGCGGATTCCATCTCCGGCTCGGAGAGCGCCTTTGCCGAACTCGAGAACAAGCGCGCGAAGGAATTGGGCCTCACCAATTCGCATTTCGCCAATGCCACAGGCATGCCCGATGAAGGTCAGCTCATGTCGGCACGTGATCTGGCGATGCTCTCGGCGCACATCATCCGCGAGTATCCGCAATATTATTCCTATTTCGCGATCAAGGATTTCACCTGGAGCAACATCAAGCAGGGCAACCGCAATGAACTGCTTTATGAGAATGTCGGCGTTGACGGCCTGAAGACCGGTCACACCGAAGCCGGTGGTTACGGCATGGTGACGTCGGCGTTGCGCGGCGGACGCCGCCTGATCGTGGTGGTGAACGGGCTCGACAAGATGAAGACGCGCGCGGAAGAATCGCGCCATCTGCTCGATGCCGGTTATCGCGATTTCAAACGCTACGATCTTGTTGCCGCCAACGGACAGGTCGGCTCGGCGGATGTGTGGGGCGGCACGCAGGATACGGTCGCGTTGCGCGTGAAAGATCCGGTGGCCGTGACGATGGCGCAGGATTCGCGGCCTGATATGAAAGTGACGTTGCGCTATCAGGGTCCGGTAAAAGCCCCGGTTGCGGAAGGCGCGCAAGTGGGCACGCTCACCGTCAGCGTGCCGAACAAGCCCGATACAATTGTGCCGGTGTATGCGGCGCAGGCCGTGTCTTCCAGCGGCATCCTCGGCAAGTTCGTGCTGGGCGTGCAGACCTTGTTGGGACGCAAAGCATCCTGAGAATGGCGGCATCTGAAAAATCGTCGGGCAAGTTCATCACGCTGGAAGGCGGGGAGGGCGCGGGCAAATCCACGCAAGCGCGTCATCTGAAGACGATGCTCGAAGAGCGCGGGATAGAGGTCGTCCTCACCCGCGAACCCGGCGGCACACCGGGCGCGGAGGAAATCCGCAATCTGCTCGTGCATGGCGAGCCGGAACGCTGGACGGCGCTGTCCGAAACGCTGCTGTTTCTGGCCGCGCGCGCAGATCATGTGGCGCGTCTCATTCGCCCGGCATTGGATTCGGGCAAGTGGGTGATCTGTGACCGCTTCACGGATTCCACCATCGTCTATCAAGGCATCGTGCGTGGCGTTGGTGTCGATCTGGTTCGCAAACTCCAGAGCGAAACCCTGGGCGGCTTCGCGCCTGATCTCACGCTGTTGCTCGATATCGATCCTGCCATCGGCATGGTGCGCACGCGCGCGCGCGATGAGCAGGCCTCGCGGTTCGAGAAGTTCAACGCCGATTTCCATCGGCGCTTGCGCGAAGCGTTTCGCGATTTGGCGGCGTCCGATGCGGTGCGTTGCGTAACCATTGATGCCGCGCAAGCGGCGGACGCCGTTTCAACGGAGATAGAACGCGCCGTGCGCGAGCGGCTTCTGTCATGAGCCCGCCGCGCAAAGGTTCGTCAGGCCCGCGCAAGACCACGATGGTGCGCGAAGACAAGCCTGCGCTGGAATCCGATCGTGTTGAGGACCAAGCGCATCCGCGCGAAGTGTACAATCTGATCGGGCAAGACGTCGCGCTGGCGCAAGTCAGCCAAGCCATTCGTTCAGGCAAGCCTCCGCAAGGTTGGCTGATCGCCGGGCCTCCCGGTGTTGGCAAAGCCACATTGGCCTATCGCATCGCGCGCTATTTGCTGCGCTATGGCGCCAGCGATGAAGGCCCCGAGGATTTGTCGGTGCCGCAGAACGACATTGTGGCGCGGCAAATCGAATCCGAATCCCATCCGGGGCTGCTGATCCTCAAACGCCGTGAAGGCGATCGGGGCAAGCTGCAAAGCGTTTTGAACGTCGATGAAGTGCGCAAGCTCGAAACCTTCTTCGGGCTCACATCGGGTGCGGGTGGTTGGCGCGTCGCCATCATCGACACCGCCGATGATATGAACGACCAGGCGGCCAACGCGCTTTTGAAGGCGCTGGAAGAACCGCCCAAGCGTGCTGTGCTGCTGGTGCTGTCACATGCCCCTGGGCGTCTGCTGCCGACGATACGCTCGCGCTGCCGGCGGTTGGATTTGCGTCCACTACCTTTGCCCTTGCTGCAATCGGCGCTCGTCAAAGCACTACCGGACGCCGATGACAGCGCGCGCGCCGCGTTGGCGGAGGTAAGCGAAGGTTCCCTGGGCTTGGCGCTGCGTTTGGCGGGCGAGGGCGGCATGATGTTGGCACAAGAGGCCGAGCGATTATTGGCCGCGCGCGGACCTTTGGATGTACAGGCCGCGCTGTCGCTTGGCGATCGTGTGGCGCGCGCCTCCGACGGCATCGCGCATTTCGGGCAGTTCCTTGCCACGGCGATGAGCCAGCGCATTCGCACAGCGGCAGCGACCGGTGAGGCGCGGTCTTTGGATCGCGATATTGCCGCGTGGGAACGGATCGTATCGTCGTTCCAGCGCGCCGATGGACTGCATCTCGAACCGCGTCAAACCATTCTTGGTACCGCGAACGTATTACACGGTTTGCAACGTCGCGGTTCCCGGCATAACAGCGGTTGAAACGCGAACGCCTCTCGTTCACTCTGCCCCATGCTCGTTGATAGCCATTGTCATCTCGATTATCCCGATTTTGCGCAGTTGCAGGATGTGTTGGCGCGCGCCCGTGCCGTGGGCGTCGGTCATTTCCTGACCATCGGCACCAAGCTCTCCGAATTTCCCGAAGTGCTGGCTATCGCCGAACAGAGCCCGGACATCCATTGCACCATCGGTATCCATCCGCACGAAGCGAAGGTGGAATTGCTGGAGGATGCCGCGCCGCTGCTGGCCGTGGCGGATCATCCGAAGGTGGTGGGCTTCGGCGAAAGCGGCCTCGATTATTATTACAATCACTCTCCGCGCGAGCAGCAGATTTCCAATTTCCGCACGCACATCGCCGCTGCGCGCCAGACGGGCCTGCCGCTGGTCGTGCACACGCGCGATGCGGATGATGACACCATCGCCATCGTGGAAGAAGAGATGGCGAAGGGTGCGTTCACAGGCGTGATCCATTGCTTCACCGGCACGGCGCGTCTGGCGCAGGCCATGGTGGCGCAGGGTTTTTATATTTCGGCCTCCGGCATCGCGACGTTCAAGAAATCCGAAGCCGTGCGCGCCGCGCTGAAAGACGTGCCGCTGGATCGGCTGCTGGTGGAAACCGATGCGCCGTATCTCGCGCCACTGCCGCATCGCGGCAAGCCAAACGAACCGGCTTATGTGGTGCACACGGCGCACACTTTGGCGGAGGTGAAAGGCGTGTCGTTCAATACGTTGGCCGATGCCACGACGGAGAATTTCTATAGGCTCTTTCCCAAAGCGCGCGCGGCATGAGTGCGACGTTGGATTTCACGATCCTGGGTTCGGGCTCGTCCACCGGCGTGCCGCGCCTGGGCGGCAAGGATGGTGCGGGCGAGTGGGGCGAATGCGATCCCACAAACGCTAAGAACCGTCGCACGCGTTGCTCGCTTTTGGTGAAACGCGGTCTAACGACCGTGCTGGTCGACACCTCGCCGGATCTCCGCGAGCAATTGCTGGCCGCCAGATGCGGTCACGTGGATGCCGCTCTCATCACGCATGCACATGCCGATCAGACGCATGGCATCGATGATCTGCGCGCGCTCACCTTCATCACGGGCAAGCGCATCGATTTTTATGCCGACGACGCCACACTGAAGCAGCTCACCGACCGCTTTACCTACTGCTTTGCGGGTGTTCTGGGTTACACGGCGATTTTGAACGGCAAGGCGGTGACCGAACCCTTCGTGCCGTTTGCTGTGGACGGCGAGGGTGGCTCCATTCCGGTGACGGCGTTCTGGCAGCAGCACGGGCCGATATGCTCGCTGGGCTATCGCTTCGGATCGGTCGCGTATTCGAGCGATGTGAACGGGCTGGATGAGGCTGCGTTCGAAGCGCTCGCAGGCGTGGAAGTTTGGGTCGTCGATGCGCTGCGCCGCAAGTCGCATCCCACACATGCCAATGTGGAAACCGCGCTGAAGTGGATTGCGCGTGTGAAGCCGAAACGCGCCATCCTCACCAATCTGCATCTCGATCTGGATTACGAGATTTTGAAGCGCGAACTTCCGCCGAACGTCGAGCCCGCCTATGACGGCATGAATTTTAGCGTGGATGTTTGACACTTCGGAGTGGTGGCCCCGCTCGCGGGCTCACGCGCCAAGATTTCAGAATGTCGCGTGGGTGACTGCGATACTCGTGCCCGTGCTGGTACTCGTCACTTTAACGCTGGCATCCAATTGGGTGGCGAGTGCCAGCACCAGACTGGTTCCGAGCCCGGTCTTTGCCGGAATACCGACGTCATGGGACATGCCCAAGCCGTTGTCGGTTACGGAAAGACGCCAGGCGTCTCCATTCCTTTCATATCGCACCACGACAGCGGCGTTTTCTCGCCTGTCGAGAAAGGCGTATTTCAGCGCGTTGATGACCAATTCGGTGACGATGAGTCCTATGCTAACGGC
>CAIYRG010000380.1 GCA_903928515.1 uncultured Alphaproteobacteria bacterium
ATGGAGTGTAATCGAGGCTGGGTTACAGTGCGTGCAGGGCAAGAGCATCGTCAACTCGATCTCGCTGAAAGAGGGCGAGGAATCGTTCATCCATTACGCGAAGCTTGTACGCCGGTATGGCGCTGCCGTGGTGGTGATGGCATTTGACGAGAAGGGCCAAGCCGACACGATCGAGCGCAAGGTTGAGATTTCCCGCCGGGCCTACGACATCCTGGTGAACACAGTCGGATTTCCCCCCGAAGACATTATCATTGATCCCAATATCTTCGCGGTCGCCACCGGCATCGAAGAGCACAACGACTATGCGCGTGGCTTCATCGAGGCCACGGGGATCATTCGGCAAGCCTTGCCGCATGCGCATATCTCGGGTGGCGTGTCGAACGTGTCGTTCGCGTTCCGCGGCAATGAACCCGTGCGCCGCGCCATGCACTCGGTATTCCTCTACCACGCCATCAAGAACGGCATGGATATGGGCATCGTGAATGCCGGCCAGCTCGACATTTACGAGCAGATCCCCACCGAATTGCGCGACGCCATCGAAGATGTGCTGTTGAACCGCCGCGAGGATGCGACCGACCGTCTGCTCGCGATGGCGCAGAACTACAGCAAAGATAGCGGCCCCAAGGAAGAAGTCACTTTGGCGTGGCGGCAATTGCCGGTTGGCGAGCGTCTGAGTCACGCGCTGGTGCATGGCATAGCCGATTTCATCGAAGGCGATGTGGAGGAGGCGCGTCATACGGTCGAGCGTCCGCTGCATGTCATCGAAGGACCGTTGATGGACGGCATGAATGTGGTCGGCGATTTGTTCGGCGCGGGCAAGATGTTCCTGCCGCAAGTCGTAAAATCGGCCCGCGTGATGAAGAAGGCCGTGGCCTATCTGCTGCCGTTCATGGAAGCCGAAAAAGAAAAAAGCGGGCAACGCCAAGCGGCCGGCAAGCTGGTGTTCGCCACGGTGAAGGGCGACGTGCACGATATCGGCAAGAACATCGTGAGCGTGGTTTTGCAGTGCAACGGCTACGAGGTGGAAGACCTCGGCGTGATGGTGCCGGCCGCGAAGATTTTGGAAGCGGCGCGTGCCAGCAAGGCCGACGCCATCGGGCTGTCCGGTCTGATCACGCCATCGCTCGACGAGATGAGCCATGTGGCCGCCGAGATGGAACGCGAAGGTTTCGATATTCCGCTGCTGATCGGCGGCGCGACGACCAGCCGTTTGCACACGGCCATCAAGATTCACCCGAACTACCGGCGCGGGCAAACGGTCTATGTGCAGGATGCGTCGCGTGCGGTGAACGTGGTCTCGAATTTGCTGAGTCCGACTGCGAAGGCGGGCTATGTGGAGGGCATCCGAAAAGAATATGCCGACATCGCGGAAGCGCGCGCCAACGCGCGTGCCCCGTCGCGGCGCACCCCGATTGCCGAAGCGCGCGCCAACAAATTAAAGGTGGATTGGAAAGCCTACACGCCGCCCAAGCCGAAGCTGCTCGGCGTGAAGAGCTTCGACCATTATGATCTGAACGAGTTGGTGGGCTGCATCGATTGGACGCCATTTTTCCAGGCGTGGGAATTGAAGGGCCGGTACCCGCAAATCCTGGAGCATCCCGCGCATGGCGCGGCGGCGAAAAGCTTATTCCTGGATGCGCAGGCGATGCTGGAAAAACTCGTCGCTGAGAAGTGGCTGGGCGCGCGTGCCGCTATCGGCTTCTGGCCGGCAAACACGATCGGCGACGATATCGTTCTGTATACTGATGACACCCGCAAGACGGAATCGACGCGCTTCCATGCCGTGCGCCAGCAAATGGCGCGCGAGCGCGATGTCCCGAATTTGGCGATCTCGGATTTCATCGCGCCGTTGGACAGCGGCGTGCCGGATTATTTGGGCGCGTTCGTGGTGACGACGGGCATTGGCGAGGACGAAGTCGCCAAGAAATTCGAAGCCGACAAGGACGATTACAACGCGATTCTGGTGAAGGCGCTGGCCGACCGTTTGGCGGAAGCCTTCGCCGAACGCATGCACCAACGCGTGCGCGAGGAGTTCTGGGGCTATGCGCCGGACGAACATCTCAGCAACGAAGAGCTGATCGCGGAAGGCTATCGCGGCATACGGCCCGCGCCGGGTTATCCGGCGCAGCCCGATCACACCGAGAAGGATGCGCTGTTCCAAATTCTCGATGCGACCAAGAACACCGGCGTGCAACTCACCGAGAGCTTCGCGATGTGGCCGGGTGCGGCCGTGTCGGGATTGTATTTCAGCCATCCCGAGAGCCGCTATTTTGGCATCGGCAAGATCGAGCGCGATCAGGTGGTGGAATATGCAGGCCGCAAGGGTTGGAGCGTGACGGAGGCCGAGCGCTGGCTCGCGCCCTTGCTCAATTACGATCCGAACAAGG
>CAIYRG010000381.1 GCA_903928515.1 uncultured Alphaproteobacteria bacterium
CAATGCCGAGCGCATGCCGGCGCTGCCGATCTGGCAGTCGGCCTCGACGATCTTCTACAACTTGATTGTCGCGTGGGCGGCGATCAGGACGTTCTGACGGTCGTCCAGCGCATGGGACTCAAGGGAATCATCCTGGCTGGCGGTGCAGGCACGCGCCTTCACCCGGCCACGCTGGCATTGAGCAAGCAGCTCATGCCGATCTACGACAAGCCGATGATCTATTATCCCCTGTCGGCCCTGATGCTCGCGGGCATCCGCGAGATCCTGGTGATCTCGACCCCGCAGGATCTGCCGCTCTTCCGCCGGCTCCTGGGCGACGGTTCCGACATGGGCCTGAAGCTCAGCTATGCCGAGCAGCCCACCCCCGACGGCCTGGCGCAGGCCTTCCTGATCGGGGCCGACTTCATCGGCAATGACACCTCCGCCCTCATCCTGGGCGACAACCTCTTCTACGGCCAGGAGCTAGCCAAGTCGCTGGAGCACGCGGCCGCGCGCGAAACCGGCGCGACGATCTTCGGCTACCACGTGGCCGATCCCACCTCCTACGGCGTGGTGGAGTTTGCCCCGGACGGCCGCGTCCTCTCGCTCGAGGAGAAGCCAGTGGCACCCAAGTCGAACTACGCCATCCCCGGCATCTACTTCTACGATCGCGACGTCGTCCGCCTGGCCCGCCAGCTCAAGCCGTCCAAGCGCGGAGAGCTGGAGATCACCGACCTCAATCGCCTCTACTTGGAGGCGAACAAGCTGCACGTCGAGGTGCTCGGCCGCGGCACCGCCTGGCTCGACACGGGCACGCATGACTCGCTCCTGGAGGCGGCGCAGTTCGTCCACGTCATCGAGCACCGGCAGGGTCTCAAGATCGCCTGCCCCGAGGAGATCGCCTGGACGAAGGGCTGGATCGACCGGCCCCGGTTCGAGGCCAGCATCGCCCGGCTCGGCAAGTCGGCCTACGGCCAGTACCTGCGGCGGCTGCTCGCAGAGTCGCCGCGCAAGTAGCCCGCGCTATCCCGATGCTCGCGCGCCTGCCTCCCCTGGCCGCCAGCTTTTCGCCGGCCCCGCAGCTCAGCGTGGTGACCGCGCTCTTCAACTGCCTGCCTCTGACGCAGGCCATGACGGCGGCCCTGCAGGCCACCCTGCCCGCCGGCCTGACGCACGAGATCATCCTGGTGGACGACGGCAGCACGGACGGCACCCGCGAATGGCTGGCCACGCTCGGGGCGCCCTTCCGGGTGGTGCTCAACCCCAAGAATATGGGCTACGGGGCCGCCAACAACCACGGCGCCGCCCTCGCCCGGGGCGAATACCTGGCCCTCCTGAACAACGACCTGGTGCTGGGCCCGGGGTGGCTGGAGCCCATGCTCGCGGCGCACCGTTCGCTGGGGAGCCGGGCCGGAATCATCGGCAACGTCCAGACCGATGCCCGCAGCGGGGTGACGGACCACGCGGGCATCGTCTTCAATCACCAGGGCAAGCCGGAACACGACCGCGCCCGGCCGGCCGCCGCGGCCCGCTGGTTTCGCCCCGTCCGCCCGATGCCCGCGGTGACAGGGGCCTGCATGCTTCTGACCACCGCCCTCTGGCGGGAACTGGGCGCATTTGACGAGGCCTACATCAACGGCTGCGAGGACGTCGACCTCTGCCTGCGGGCGGCGGCAGCCGGCCGCATCAACGCCGTGGCCCGGCGGAGCGTGATCGGCCACCACATCAGCTCCTCCCCCGGCCGGAAGCGCCGGGACGAAGCCAACACCCAGCGCCTCGCAGAGCGGTGGCGGGCCAACCTGGACCGACTCGGAGTCCCCGCCTGGTGCCGGGCCTACCAGAGCAGCTAACCGAACACCCTGCCCGACCAGCCTCTCGCCCGCGAATGCCTGTGGTACCTGCTCGGCCTGCAGCGGACCCTGCCGGCCGGCGCTTGTGCGGGCGTGCAGGCGACCCTCGAACTCGAATTGCAGCGCTGGCAAGCGATGGGCGGTGGCCGTTGACCGCGGGGGCAGCCTGGCGGAAAACTGCCCGGCAGCTCAGCTGGGCCGCGGCCGGGTTGCTCCTCGGCCTCCTGCCTACGCGTGGGGCCGCGGCGGATCGCCCGCTGCGCGTGGTGACGCTTTCCCCCATCCTGACCGAGATGGCCCGTGAGGTCGGGGGCGCAGAAGTGGCGGTCACCGGCCTCCTGCCCCCCGGGGTGGATCCGCATACTTTCGAACCGGCGCCCGGGGACATGCTCGTCCTGACCGACGCCGACCTGATCCTGGCCTCCGGCCTCGGCCTGGAAAACTACCTGGGCAAGCTGGCGGCCAATTCCGGCACTCGGGCCCGGATCGCCGCGGTCGGCGACGCCCTGCTCGACCCGCCCGCACCGATTTCAGCCCACGGCCGCCAGGAAAATGTTCCAAGTCGAAGAAATTGGAAATCTTGGTGGGGGCGCTTGCGAATTTGCCCGGTGCATAGGCGATAACATGCGCATAGACGATGCCGCCGACGGTGCAGCCGTTGAGCGCGCCGGGAATGAAATCGTCGGCTGCTTTCTTGCCGTCCGCGCCATCGGGCAGGGCGCTGGCGTCGATGGTCTCCAGCAGTCCGTCACGGCAGGCCTTGGCCGCGTCCGCGCCTTCGAAATCCACCACATCCCAATCAACCACGCCGGAAGAGACCTGCGACGCGATCTCGTCCGTGCCGCCATTGTAGATGGAGACATGAACCGTCGCGCCGTATTTATCCGTATACGGTTTGAAAAGCGCGTCGCTCTGCTTGTCGGTGTAATCGCCACCCCAGCTCGCCACAGTGAGCGAGGGTGTGGGGCGCGACAGGTACCAGAAACCCGCGCCCACGATGGCGATCAGAACAAGCAGAACGAGGCCGGCGTTGCGCAGGAAATGTGTCATGGCGCCTATCGGCTGTTAAAAAACGAAATCTATCAAATTTACTGCGGATACTGACTCTGGGAATCTTGGCTCGGATCACCGCCGTCGTCGTAGCGGGGCTTCTTGTTCTTCTTTTTGCCGCCGAGCAGATTGCCAAGAAGATCGCCGAGCTTGTTTTTGCCGGTGCGCAAATCCTGCACGACCTCGTTCACCAGGGCCTTCACGTCCGGCTGATACTTCACTTTGTCCCAAGAGCCCGACACGTGAAACGGCACGCCGAGGCCTTTGGCGTTAGGATCGCCCTGTAATTCTGCCTTGCTCACGATATGCGGCTCGATGTGGAAATCGATGGCGCGACGGCCGACATCGATATCGCCGGAGCCCGCAATCCGCACGGTGGGATTGATCATGTGCAGATCGGAATTGTGCATCACGCCGTTCTGCACCGCGAAGCTCGCACCAAGCTCGCTGAAATCGGTGCGGGCCTGATCGCCGGTGAGGCCTTTGAGATTGAGCGACATTTTCTTGAGCGCCTGCGCCATGCCGGGAAGGTCCACGCCATGCAGTGCACCGTCATGCACAAGGATGCCGGCATTGCCGTTGAGGCTCGCCATGATGGCCTTCTGGCTGTCGCCGTGGCCGGTAACATCGATGTTCACCGCACCCGTACCCTCGATGCGGTCGGTCTTTAACGTGCTGTCGAGCAGCGGTTCGATCTGCGCTGCGCGCACATCCAGCTTGGCGGCGAAGGCGGGCACCGCGTTCGCCGTGTCCACCACCGCATGGCCTGTGCCGCTGCCGCCGAACATGCCGGCTTGTGTGATGTCAGCCACCAGGCGTCCGCCGTGCAGCGCCACATTCATGCGCGCTTTGCTCAAGGCGAAGCTGCCCAGGGTGAGTTCACCGACATTCACCGTCACGTCGCCGTCCTGGTTCTTCAATCCCGCAAGTTTCAGCGGTTCGGCGCTCCAGTCTTTCGTCTTGGCCTCTTTTTCGCCTTTGGCTTTTTTGCTGGTCTTCGGTTCTTTGCCGGAGAGATACGCACCCAGATCGAGCCTATCGACACTCAGCGCGCCGGTGATGATGGGCGTTTTGTTGGTGTTATCCACGCTGACATCGGCCGAGCCATTCATGCCGTCGAGCGTGAGTTTCGCGTTCTTCAACGCATACATGCGATCCATCGTGGCCACATCGCCCGCCAGTGAGAACGCGCCATAGCCTTCGCCCTTGGGCGCGTTGCGGCCGGTCCACACCAGAAGATCGCGCAAAGAGGGCCCCGAGATGTTCACTGTGCCGGAATTGTCCGTGGCGCCCGTCACGCTGCCCTGGAAGTCCAAATTCACCAGCCGCGATTTCAACGCGATCCCAACCATGGTCGGCATTTCGTGGGTGTAGCTTTCCGGGCTGTCGGCGCGGATGTTCAACGCAATCGTCTCGTTGTTATAGACGGCGTTCACATCGAGCACGGCCGGCTGATCGAGCGCAGCCAAAGTCAGCGTCACATTCGCTTTGCTTAAGTCGCGCGTTTTGCCCGAGCGCACATCCACATAGCCCACCGCGCCGTTGGCGATCGTAATGGTGGGGATATCGATTTCGGTTTTCGCTTGCGGGTCCGTGTTTTTGTTCTTCGGCACCTTCGGTTTGTTCAGCGACACGCCTTTCACGGGATGCAGATTCCAATTGGCGTGGCCGTCGGCTTCGACTTCCAAATGGATCACGGGGTTCTGCAGGATAAGCTTTGTGACTTCGACGCGATGCTGGAACAGCGGCCACAATTTCGCGCCCACGATCAGCGTGCCGACATGGGCGAACTCAGGCGCTTGGCCGCGCTCTACGTTGGCGATGGTCACGTCGGCCGCCGAAATTCCGATCTCAGGATAGATCGCACCGTGCAGCGCGCCTTGAATATGGACCTCGCGGCCGACAGCGTTGGAAGCCGCGCGCTCCAGAGGTACTCGGAACATGTCCAGCGGCACCAGCAGCACGGCGGCCACCGCGGCAACGGCAATGAAAACGACAAGGCCAAGGGCAATCAGTGTTGTGCGCATGGGTGTGATAACGACAAACCTCGGGGATCGGCCACGATAGCACGATTTCTTGAGGGGCCATTTTGGTGCTTTTATGGCCGGGATTCGGGGAGACATACGTGATGCTGAAAATCTGGGGGCGTCGCACGTCCACCAATGTTCAGAAGGTGCTGTGGCTGGTGGGCGAACTGGGCCTGCCGCATGAACGCGTGGATGCCGGCGGGCGCTATGGCGTGGTGGGAACCGATGCCTACGCCAAGATGAACCCCAACCGCCGCGTGCCGACCGTCGAGGATGACGGCCTCGTCATGTGGGAATCGAATTCCATCATCCGCTACATCGGCGCGAAATACGCCGCGTGCACGCATTTTGGGCCGACAGACCCCGGCGCACGCGCGCAATACGAACGCTGGATGGATTGGGGGCTGGGCACGCTCAATCCGCCATTCAGCGGTCTGTTCACCAATTACTATCGCACCAAGGCGCCCGAGCGCGACATGGCGGCGGTGAAAACGATGTTCGCGCGCACCGTGCAGTGCTTAGGCGTGCTGGAGGCGCATATGGCGGGTAGGACGTTTATCGGCGGCGACAATATCAGCCTGGGCGACATCTCCGTCGGTGTGCTGCTCTATCGGATGTTCACGGTCGATCTGGGGCCGGAGATGACGTTCCCCGCGCTCCCGAACATCCAGGCTTGGTACAAACGGCTCCAGGAACGCCCGGCCTATCGCCAGCACGTGATGGTTCCTTATGACGAGTTGTTTGAGGATGGGATCAAATAAGGCGGTTTGACGCCACGGAGCGCCTTGCTTTTGAAAGACCGCTTCCCTAGTTTCCGGCCCCTATTTCGCGAGATTGGGCAGATGTAGCTCAGATGGTTAGAGCGCCGGATTGTGGATCCGGAGGTCGGCGGTTCGATCCCACCCATCTGTACCATTTTTCGCGAAAAAGCCCCGTTTTCCGGGCTCCAAGTCCTCGCCTTTCCCGCGACTTTCCTTGCTCCTGAGGGTGTTAGCCGGTATCAAGGCCCGCTTTTCGGGTTCCTGATCCATGCCTAATGACAAAGCCATGCGCCCCAAGGCGCGGCTCCCTAACGGATTCCGCGACCGCGATGCCTCTGACATCGCGACGGAGGCGCGCATGCTCGCCGCCATCCGTGGGGTCTACGATTCCTATGGCTTCGATGCGCTGGAGACGCCCTCCTTCGAATACACCGACGCGCTCGGCAAATTTCTGCCCGATCTCGACCGCCCGAATGCGGGCGTGTTCTCGCTGCAGGATGAAGACGGCCAGTGGCTGTCGCTGCGCTATGATCTCACCGCACCCTTGGCGCGCTACTGCGCGCAGAATTCCCAGCGGATACCGACGCCGTTCCGCCGCTATCAAATCGGCACGGTGTGGCGCAACGAGAAGCCGGGGCCGGGGCGCTTCCGCGAATTCACCCAATGCGATGCCGATATTGTCGGTTCGAGTTCGCCGTCGGCCGATGCCGAATTGCTGATGATGTTCGCCGATGCGCTGGAGGCCGTGGGGCTGAAGCGCGGCGATTACGTCATCAAAGTGAACAGCCGCAAATTGCTCGACGGTGTTCTCGAAGCCGCCCATGTCGACAATTCCAAGCGCGGCACGGTGTTGCGCGCGATCGACAAGCTCGATCGTTTGGGTGCTGCCGGTGTGCGCGCGCTGCTCGGTGCAGGCCGCAAAGACGAATCGGGCGACTTCACCAAAGGCGCGGATCTGGACGACAAAGCGTCTGCCCGCATCCTGCAATTCATCTCGTCTGAAATCCAAGCGATGGAAGCCGACAAGGCGCTGTTCTCGCTGCGCGATGCGGTGTCGGGTTCCGGCACAGGCGAGCAGGGCGCCGATGAACTCGGCGACATCCTCCGTATACTGAATTACTGCGGCTATGGGCCGGACCGCGTGCGCGTGGATTCCGGCATCGTGCGTGGGCTGGATTACTACACAGGCCCCGTATTCGAGGCGCAGTTGCTCGCACCCGTGCAGAACGAAGCGGGCGAGACCGTGGTGTTCGGTTCGGTCGGCGGCGGCGGGCGTTATGACGATCTCGTCGCGCGCTTCACAGGCCAAACCGTTCCGGCCAGCGGTATCTCTATCGGCGTGTCGCGTCTGCTGACCGCGTTGAAATCGCGCGGTGCGGCGATTGCCCAGGCCAACCCGCTGGTCGTGGTGCTGGTGATGGACAAGGCGGAAGCCGCTGAAAGCTTCCAGCTCGTCACGGAATTGCGCAATGCGGGCGTGCGTGCCGAAGCCTATGTCGGGGATTCCGGGATGAAGGCACAATTGCGCTATGCCGACAAACGCAACGCAGTGATTGCCGTGATTGAAGGCTCGGACGAACGGGCCAAGGGCGAAGTGACGTTGAAGGATTTGGCCCTGGGCGCGGAAATGGCGAAAGACATCGCCAGCCGTGCCGATTGGGTGAGCGACCGCCCGGCGCAATCTTCCGTGAAACGTCAAGATTTGGTTCAGTCGGTTCGTGCGATGCTGGCCGCGAACGCGCGCGAGCAAAACTGATGGCCGCTTTTCCGCAATACGATACGGCGTTGCTGACCTCGCTCGATGCGCAGGCCGCCGACATGCTGCGTGTGTTCGCCGGCGCGGGTTACGCCCGCGTCGAGCCGCCCGTGTTGCAGCCGGCCGATGTGTTTTTGGATCGCTCGGGCGAAGAGATTCGCCGCCGCACCTTCGTGCTGAACGATCCTACGGGTGCGGAATTGTGCCTGCGTCCTGAACTCACCATTCCGGTTTGCCGCATGGCGTTGGCATCAAACACGCGCTTTCCGGCGCGGCTCGCCTATCACGGCCCGGCCTTCCGCCTTCAGGCGACGGAGCCGGATCGTCCAAGCCAATTTCTGCAAACCGGCATCGAATGTCTGGGCGTCGCCAATCGCGAAGCCGCCGACAAGGAAGTGCTCACGCTCGCCGTGGAAGCGGTGCGCGCTTCCGGCCTCAACGATTTCTCGGTGCAGATCGGCGATCTCGCATTGTTTGCCGGTTTGGTCGACGCGCTCGACATTCCGCCGCAATGGCGCGGGCGTTTGAAGCGCCATTTCTGGCGTCCCGGTTATTTCAAGCAATTGCTCGAACGCCTGTCCTCGGGTGCGGCACCCGCAGCGCAGAAATATCTGGTGCATCTCGGCAACGCGACGCCGGCGGAAGCGCGCGCCGCCCTCGATGGCATGATGGATTATCTCGGTGCGTCGGAAACGACGCTGGGCGGGCGCACGCGCGAAGAGATCGTGGACCGTTTGCTGGAACAGGCGGCGGAAGCCGCCGCCGTGCGTCTCGACAAAAAGGCCGTCGCGCTGATCGAACGCGTGCTCACCGTTTCGGGCGATGGGCGCGACGCGCTCACATCGTTGCGCAAAGTGCTGCGCGATGCCCGCGTGAAGCTCGACGCGCCGCTCGATGCCATGGAAGCACGCATGGATGCGCTGGCGGAACTCGGCTTGGGCAAGGGCCGTATCGCCTTCGCCGCCAATTTTGGCCGCAACATGGAATATTACACCGGCTTCGTGTTCGAGCTGTGGTCGCGCGATGCCGAAGGCAAAGTGCAGATCGCGGGCGGCGGGCGTTACGATACGCTGCTGCAAAGCCTCGGTGCGAAACAAGCCACACCGGCCATCGGTTGCGCCATTCGCGGCGAACGTGTGCATGCCGCGCGCAACCGCACCAATCGCAAAGCGGAGAGCCGCTCATGAGCGCGCTGACGCTGGCCTTGCCCTCGAAGGGCCGCCTGCAAGAGCAGGTGACGGAATATCTCAACGACGCGGGCATCAAGCTGAAGCGTGCAGCGGGCGCGCGCGACTATCGCGCCACGCTCGATGGCATGCCGGGTATCGAAGTGAAATTGTTATCGGCTGGCGACATCGCTTCCGCCTTGATTTCCGGCGATGTGCATCTGGGCGTCACCGGCGAAGATTTGATCGCGGAAGAAAGCCCCGGTCCGGTGCGCCCGGCCGCACTGCTACAGCCGCTGGGCTTCGGCTTCGCCGATGTCGTCGTGGCCGTGCCGAAAAGCTGGATCGATGTCTCCACCATGGCGGACCTCGATGATGTCTGCACGGTGTTTCACACGCGCCATCACCGGCGTCTGCGTGTTGCCACCAAATATCTCGGCATCACGCGCGCCTTCTTCGCCGCACACGGCATTGCCGATTATCGCATCGTGGAATCGCTGGGCGCCACCGAAGGTGCGCCGGCGGCGGGCACGGCGGAAGCCATCGTGGATATCACCACGACGGGCGCGACGCTGGTCGCCAACGGCCTGAAGATTCTGGACGATGGCGTAATCCTGAAAAGCCAGGCGAACCTCGCCGCCTCGTTGAAGGCGCAATGGGATGCACCGGCCCTGGCGGCGGCCGAGCGGTTGACCGCGCGTCTGTCGGCGCGCGAGTTGGCGCGCGGCGCGCAAGTGTTGCGCGCGCAAATTCCTGCGAAATCGGTGAAGGTCGTGAAGGCGCTTTCGGCCAAAACCGGCTGCACGCTGCTGTCGCAGCCCAAAGGCGGGGCCGGCGATTACGCGTTTCTCTGCCCTAAAGAAAAAGTCATGGACGCGTTGGATCTATTGCGCGACGCGGGCGTGGCAACGGCCGTGAGCGCGGAAGCTGCCGATTATGTGTTCGGCGAGCACAACCCGGCCTTCGGCCGCTTGCGCGAAGCGGTCGCTCCAAACCGTAGACGTTAGGCGCGGCAGCGTTATTCCCGAGAACCAAACCGCGCAAACTCCGTTCATATGGGGTTCAGGTGACGCGCATCAGATTTGATGCCAATTCCGGCAGATGCGCTTCCCCGCACGCTCTGCCGGGCGTATCCTTTGAGGATGGCAATGGAGGCCAACATGAAAATCCGCAAACTTGGAGTTGCGTTGGTTGCTGCCGCGATGACGCTCGGCACCGCGAGCGCGTTCGCGCAGGACACGAAAGATTCCGATCCGAACCGCATGTGTTTGCGCTCGACGGACATCCGCAGTTCGCACGTCGTTGACGACCAGAACATCCAGTTCGAAATGCGTAACGGCCAGAAATGGACCAACAAGCTGACCGACAAATGCGTCGGCCTCTATATCAATGACGGCTTCTCGTATAACGGCTCGCCCAACGGCGACATCTGCGCCAATTTGCAGGCGATCAAAGTCCTGCACAGCGGCAACGTCTGTTTGCTGGGCAGCTTCCACAAATCGTAAGACACAACTCAGCTTCTTTACGCGCGGAAATCCGGTCTCGGGTTTTCGCGCGTTCTGCTGTCGCCCGACCTTTGGATCTCGTCATTGTGCACCTGCGAAGGCCGGTGCCCCAATAATTCGCCCCCCATATAATTGTTCCAATTTGGGCTCGCAGGCACACAAAACTCTGGTCTAGTCTCTGCCGTCTCGGGAGAGGGGAAGGCGGGCGTTAGACCTGCCGGAAACGTCTGTGTCTGGATCTGACGGTTCGTCAGAATCTTCGCCGCGTGGCCACCGCAATCTCCGGGCATAATAAGTCCGCACAATCGTGCGGGCTGGAGGAAGGCTCTTGTTGCGGGGAAGAATGGCGATGTCTCAGCCACGCCCATGGTCGCTTGCCGCATGCGCGCTGTCGTGTGCGGTTGTCCTGTCTGCTGGCGCATCGGCGCAGACGGGTAGCGCAAAGACAGCGGACGCGCCGGTAGCGCCGGTGGTCATTGGCGCGCCAAGCGGTCCCCAAGGCGACACCTGGGATTCCGTAAAGCAATTGCCGGATCTCTATGGCCCGTGGCGTTCGATGGATCTTATCGGCCGTCCTCAGGACATGGCGTCAATGCCGCTGACGGCGAAAGGCAAAGCCATTGTCGAGCAAAACGCCAAGACGCGCGCGGGCGGCGGCGATGTCGAAGGCCGCGCGAAATATTGCCTCACGCTCGGTTTTCCCGGCGGCATGGCTGGACCGGAAGAAATTACGGAAATCCTCTATGTGCCCGGCCGAGTCATCTTCTCCGATGTGGAGGCAACCTCCGGCCGCATGATCTACACCGATGGACGCAAGCACCATGTCGGCCCGCCAAGTATGAGAGGCGATTCGATTGGCCATTGGGAAAACGGTTCGCTCGTCATCGATACGATAGGGCTGCAGCGCGGCAACGAGATCGCCTACGGTTTTCCTATCGGCGACAATGTCCACATCACCGAACGCGTGACACCGAAAGATCACAACACAATGGTGATCGTGACAACGTTCGACGCGCCCGACATTTTCACCGCGACTTACACCCATGTAGCCACCTATCAACGTCATGAAGATTGGCAGATGACCGAATGGGATTGCGCGCAGAACAACCGCGATCTCACCGGTACGGGAGCGCAACAGATGAATCTGACGCTCCCCGAAGAACATCCCGAGACGCTCCCCTCCACTCCGCGTCGAACCAAAGGTTCGCGCCGTGACGGGAACTGACGCCATGCGCAAGAAATTCGTCCCTTATGCAAAAGCGTTTGTGGCGTTTGCCGCGCTCATGGCCGCAAGCAATTCTCTCGCGGCAGACAAACCCAAATTCGATCCGAAGGCCAAAGGTCCTCAGGGCGATACCATCGACTCGATCAAGAAATTGCCTGATTGGGCAGGGGCGTGGGAGCCGCTGAATCTGCCGCAAGGCAAGGCGCAATACGATGTGAAATTGGCGCTGACGCCGGAGTGGGGAAAACGCTTCGGCGAGATCAAGGCGCTCGCCGCGGCGGGAAAAACGGTGCCGTCCCGCACCATCGATTGCCACACGCGGGGTATGCCCGGCAGCATGATCGAACCGATGACGCTGTTTGAAATCTTCTTCACGCCCGGACGCGTGACCATTGCCGACGCGCAAGCCTGGACGCGGCGCATCTACACAGACGGGCGCGATCACGCCGACATCGTCGATACGTTCCAAGGCGATTCCATAGGCCATTGGGAAAACGGCACGCTCTTGGTGGATACGACCAGCATCGATAGCACCAACGAATTCATCGTCGGGTTGAATCAGGGCTCAGATTCACACGTGACCGAGAAGATGTCGTTGAAGGACCCGAACACCCTG
Source organism: uncultured Alphaproteobacteria bacterium (assembly GCA_903928515.1). Classification (GTDB taxonomy): domain Bacteria; phylum Pseudomonadota; class Alphaproteobacteria; order Micropepsales; family Micropepsaceae; genus CAIYRG01. Next base: position 11,936 of record CAIYRG010000381.1, read on the forward strand.
CAGATCGACACCGTGCTGGAAGCCCCGCACGCTCTGAACGCCCCTTATAAATACTCCACGCAATATCGCCGCCACCGCGATTGGATGGTGCCGCCATACGACTGCGTGTTCGATAATCTTGA
>CAIYRG010000382.1 GCA_903928515.1 uncultured Alphaproteobacteria bacterium
GGTGGTGCCGTATTGCGCCCACTCGGTGGCGAGCACGCGCGTGAGCGAATCCGTGGCCCCCTTCGAGGCGCAATAGCCCGCGTAGCCGGAGAAATTGCCGTGCCGCCCGCGCACCGACGACATCACGAGCATTTTGCCTTTGATCTTTTCGTTGATCCAATAGGTGCCGACGGCTTTGGCCATCACGTAGATGCCTTTCACGTTGGCATCCATCACCGATTCCCATTCCTCGACCGATTGTTCTTGGATAAAACCGGGCTTGTTCACACCCGATCCGATCACGAGCATGTCGACGCGGCCAAAGCTGTCGAGCGCGGTTTTGAGGATCGCCTGCGCGTCCTCCAGGCTGTCGGGACGACACGCGATGGTCGCGACTTCGCCACCGACATCCTTCACCTCGGCGGCAACCTCTTTGAGCCCCTTCTCGGTGCCCGAGGCCAGAACGACCTTCACGCCGAGCGAAGCCAGGGACAGCGCGACCGCACGCCCGAAGGTGCCCGACGCGCCGGTGACAATGGCCACTTTCCCTTTCACATCGAACAGCGAAAGGGGGTTGCGTAACGGTTCACTGATCATGACTACCGCCCAGATTCGATGCGGAAGGTCTGATCGGGATCGATCACAGCCACCACGCGCACGCCGCAGCCATCGCCATCCCAGCGCCAGGGGAACGCCATGAAGGTGCAACGCTTGCCGGTGATCGCGTCGATGTCGCCGCTGATGTTCTCGATGCCGGGAATACCGCCCTTCACCATCAGCGTCTTGTGCGCGACTTCCCAATGCGGGAAATCCTTCATCACATCGCGTCCGGTTTCCTTGCGGTATTCTTCCATCAGATGCGGATGCGACGGCCCCGGACCATGATCGACCAGCTTGGTGCCGAGCGGATGATCGAGCGCCTGCACGTCGATGCCGACCATCTTCACCTTCTTCGCCACCAGCCATTCGGCGGCGTCTTTGTACATGCCCGGCGAATACGCATAGTAGTCGTCGTTGTCGCCGAAAGTGTGATGCCAGCCGGTGTTGATCATCACGATGTCGTTTTCGCGAATCGTGGGCGTGGCTTTTTCCAAATCTTCGGCGGTGACGATTTCCCATTTCTTCTTGGGGATCGACACGGCAACGCCGGTGCCGAAGAAGCGCCACAGCGGATAATCGATGATCGACGGCGTGTTCTCGGTGACGTGCAGCGGGCTATCCATATGCGTGCCGCGATGCATCACGCCTTCCCATTCCGTCACCTGGATGCCCTGATTGGCATGGTGATGCATGGGCATCAGGCTGATGCCGGGCACGGTGGGCCATTCCGGCATGCCGTGAGAGAAACGGCAGGAGAGATTGTAGAATTTCAGCTTCGAGGTGCTGTTGGCGACCGGCTTGATCTGCGGTTGAACGTTCATGATTGCTCTCCTTACGCCGCTTTGCCGGGCTCAAGCCGGTAGCTGCCTTTGGGATCGAGAATGGCGACGAAGCGGATCGGGCAGGCATCGCCCTCGAACCAGTTCCACGGATAGGCGTGGAAGGTGACGCGCTTGCCGTTCAATTCATCGACGTCGCCGCCGACTTGTTCGATGGTGGGAATTCCCGCGGCCAGCAAAATTTTGTGCGCCACGTTCCATTCGGGATGATCGGCCTTCGCATCGCGGCCCGTGCCCGCTTTGTATTCCTGCGGCAGGCGACTCATGCGCGGACCGTTACGATGCGGCCCCAGCGAGGTCGCCAGCGGGTGATCGACTTGCGGCGTATCGATCGCCACCGTCTTCACGCCGCGCGCCACCAGCCATTCGGCGCCGTCTTTCGACAGGCCCGGTGCGTTGCCGAAATATTCCAGGCTGTCGGAATATTTGTGATGCCAGCCCGTGTTGATGACCACGATGTCTTCCGGCTCGATGGCCGGGTTGGCCTTCGCCAAATCTTCGGCGATCACCAGTTCCCATTTGCCCTTGGGGATCGAAAGAATGACGCCCGAACCGAACATCTTCTCGAGATCGAGTTCGCCCACGCCCTCCCCGCGCGCGATCAGATGGCGCGGTGCGTTCATATGCGTGCCGGTGTGCATGGTGGTTTTGATGCGATGAGTCATCACGCCATGCACCGCATGGCGGGCCGAGCGGAACATCTTCACATCGTCATAGCCCGGCATGGTGGGCACGCCGTGCCCCCATTCGTGGCTGAGCTCGAAAAATTGCAGACCGGTGGCCGGTTCGGTGACGCCGGGCATGAAGCCTCCCTCTCGCCGGTTTCCCCGGCTTTTGTTTGATAGACACCATCCAGACGAGAATGGCCCCAAACTATAGCCATGCGGAGACGCCCGGGCCAAGGGGCGTAAAACAGCGAATTTGCACGCGGTTCGGCACATTTGGGCGGGTTTCGGCACATTTGCGCACGTTTGCCTTATCGGGCAATTTCGCCGCAGCGAAAGCCGGGGGCAAACGGCTGCGTGGGGGAAAATATGGCAGCCGAGCCCGTGATCGACCTGTCCGCGCTGATCGACCGGCGCGGCATCACCCGTTTCCACATGCTGCTGTTCGCGCTCACGATCCTGATCGTGCTGGCCGATGGTTATGACGTGGTGTGCATCGCCTATGTCGCGCCCGTCCTTCTGAAGGAATGGCATTTCAGTCCCGCGCTGCAGGGACTGCTGTTCGGCTCCGGCTTCCTGGGCGGCATGGCCGGCCCGCCTTTGTTCGGCTATCTGGCCGACCGGTTTGGGCGCAAATACACCACCATATTCGGCACGGCTTTCTTCGGCCTGTTCACGCTGTTCCAGGTCTGGGCAACGGATCTCGATCAGTTGATCGTGCTGCGGCTGATCGCGGGCATCGGCATTTCCGGCATCCTGCCCACCATCATCGCGCTGAACGCGGAATACGCGCCGCGCCGCCTGCAATCGGCCATCGCCATTGTCAGCTTCATCGGCATCGCCATCGGTGGCCTTGTCGCCGGACTCGTGGCTGTCGGCCTCATTCGCGATTTCGGCTGGCAGATCGTGTTCTGGATCGGCGGATTGGTGCCACTTGGCTGCGCGATCCTCGGCATCTTCGTCTTCCCGGAGTCGATCAAATTCCTCAGCCTGCAACCCCAGCGCCGCTTCGAGATGTTCGTGGTGCTGGCAAAGCTGGTGCCGGGCGAGGACATCCCGGCCGACGCCGTGTTCACCATCAGCGGCGAAATCAACAAGCCGAAAATCCGCATCGGCGATTTGTTCGAAGGCAAACTCGCCCTCATCACGCCGCTGCTGTGGTTGCTGAATGTGCTGACGCTGATCGTGTTCTTCGTCGTCAACCAATGGATGCCGACATTGCTCGCATCCCAAGGCTATCCCGTCGAGCAGGCGCAATGGGGCACCATCATCCTGCAAATCGGCAACATCATCGGTGCGCTCATATTGGCAAAGCCGCTCGCCAAATGGGGCTATTGGCCGGTGGCCATCGGCTGCGGATTAAGCGTGCCGTTCCTCGCCATTCTCGGCGTGCAGGGCCTGTCGCTCGCCATTGTGTTCGCCGCGATCTTTATCTCCGGCATGGGGATTTCCTGGCTGCAATTCGGCAACATCGCGGTGGAGAGCCAGGTCTATTCCACCTACACGCGCTCCTGGGGCATCGGCCTTTGCGTGGTGTTCCTGCGCCTCGGCGCTTTGATCGGCCCTGTGGCCACCGGCTTCCTGCGCAACATGAATCTGCCCTGGGTCTATCTCTTTATGCTGGTCGCCGGCGTACAGGCGCTGAACTGCATCGCCGCGCTGATCTTCTCGCCGCTGTACCGCAAGCGCATGGATGAGTTGAATGCAGCGGGCGGCGAGCATGTGCTGCTGCCGCTGACCGGACATTAAGGATTTAAGTCCCGCAGAAGGTTTGGTGCACGATCTCGTTGTCGCGCGGTGGATTCGCGTACTGCGCGTTCTCAGGCTGATCGTCGTAGGGGCGCGCTAACACTCTCAGCAATTTTTCGAAGGGCGCGTAGTCGCCGCGCTCGACGGCCGCGACGATCATTTCTTCGATGCGATGATTGCGCGGGATGAAAGCGGGATTCGCGGCACGCATGATGGCTTGGTCATCCGCGATAGAGCTGCCCTCTTCCGCCATCCGGCTTTGCCAATCGGCCGCCCAAACATCGAAGGCGGCCAAATCCAGGAACGTGCCACGCAAGGCTTCGAACGCGTCGGCGTTACCCACGGCATCGCCAAGCGCGCGGAA
>CAIYRG010000383.1 GCA_903928515.1 uncultured Alphaproteobacteria bacterium
GAGACGTTGGAGCCGAGATAATGGCCGCGCGTGCGAAGTTCGCCGGCGGTCAGTTCTTGATCTCCGATGTTGAACAGGAGCAGCGCCTGAACGCTGTTGACGATCCGCTCGCCGCGGCGATCCAGTTCGTCTTTGATGACGTCGAGCAGCTGGCGATGCAGGCGCTCAAGAAGGTTGAGACATTCAAGGTAGCGCGGGCGGAGGTTCTCTCCAGCGTTGAGCGTTTCGGCTACTGCCAAGTTGGATTTCGCAAGCACAATCAATCCCTTTCCCCGTTTCTCGGGATCACCCCTATTTTGGGAAAAAGTATCACTGCGCTCTTAATGCCGGTTTAAGGCGGGAAACCGTAACGCCCTACAACCTGCACCAGAATGACCCGCGTGCCGCGCGCGGCTTCGCGAAAACCCAACCAACCTCATGTTGAAGCAATTGGGATCGTTAATTCCGGAATGCTTAATTCGAAATTTTTTAAAGGCGCGAAGAGCGGAGTGATGGACGATATCGAAACGTCTTCAAGCCGCGATGGGTTCCATCTGGGCGCGCGATCTTTGTCGATGATGAGCGCGCGCACGCCTTCGAGAAACTCCGGCAATCCCACCGTGCGTGAGGCCAGGCGGAATTCCATTTTGAGACAATCTTGCAGACTTTGCCCACGCCCCGCGCGCAATTCCGCGAAGATCAATTTCAAGCTGAAGGGCGAACCTTGCTTGAGAACGGCCAATGTTTCGCGGCCCCAATCGCCCTCGTCTTCGAGCGCCGCGAAGATGGCTTCCACGGAGTCTTCGCCAAACGCGCGATCAATCGCGGCATGGTACTCGGCCAATGACGAAGGGCCGGGGTTGGCGCAGAGCGAAGCGAGCACATCATCCGGCGCTTCGCCCGCGAGAATGCGCGTGCGCAATTCTTCGATGCGCGCGTGCGGCACAAAATGCGTGGCGACCCTCGCGGTGATCGCATCGGCTGCGTTCATGCGCCCGCCGGTGAGGCCGAGATACATTCCGATCTCGCCGGGGCTTTTGTTCAGGAAGAAGCTGGAGCCGACATCGGGGAATAGCCCGATCATGCTTTCGGGCATGGAGAGCACCGAATTCTCGGTGACGATGCGGTGACTGCCATGCACGGTGATGCCGATGCCGCCGCCCATGGTGAGGCCGTCGAGCAGCGCAATATAGGGTTTGGGGAAAGACGCGATGGCCGCGTTGAGCCGGTATTCATCGGCGAAGAATTGGCGCGCGGCATCGCCCCCCTGACGGCCGGATTCCCACAGGAAGCGGATGTCGCCACCGGCGCAAAAGGCGCGTGGCGACACGACAGAGTCGATCAGGACCAGCTTCACGTCGGCATCAATCCGCCAAGCGTGCAATTGCGCGGACAGCGCCAGGATCATCTCATGCGTAATGGCGTTGAGCGCCTTGGGCCGGTTCAATGTCAGATGACCGACCGATCCCTCTTTCTTCGCAACAATGAACTCGCTCACAACGCCCTCAACACCAAATGACCAGCGAAGGATAGAGAGCATGCCCAGGCGATCAACCGCACGCGGTGCCGCAGGAGTTGAACCCCAGAGTTGAACCCCGGTTTCGGGGGACTATAGTGCGCGCGCATTTTAGGCAGCTCATCCATGCCCTTCGTTCCGCCCGCCCCCTTCCCCGCCGGCCGCATGCGCCGCCTGCGCCGTCACGACTGGTCGCGCCGCATGGTGGCCGAGAGCCGGTTGTCGCCGGCCGATTTCATCTGGCCGTTGTTCGTGGTCGAAGGCACCAACCGCCGCGTCGATATTGCGACCATGCCCGGCGTTCAGCGCCTGTCGGTCGATCTGATTGGTGAAGCCGCGGAAGCCGCCGCCAAGATCGGCATCCCGGCCATCGCGCTGTTTCCCCAGACCGAACCCGAGAAGAAAACCGCCGATGGCCGCGAAGCGCTGAACCCGGACAATCTCGTCTGCCGCGCCACGCGCGAAATCAAGAAGCGCACCAAAGACGTCGGCGTGATGTGCGACGTCGCGCTCGATCCCTTCACCACGCATGGCCATGACGGCGTGCTGATCGACGATTACGTGGCGAACGACGAGACGGTCGAGATCTTGGTGCGCCAGGCTTTGGTGCAGGCCGAAGCCGGCTGCGACATCATCTCGCCCTCCGATATGATGGACGGGCGCATCGGCGCCATTCGCCACAGTCTGGAGCGCAACGGCTTCAAAGATGTGCTGATCA
>CAIYRG010000384.1 GCA_903928515.1 uncultured Alphaproteobacteria bacterium
CGCCGTGATCACAAAACGTCCGCGCCGTCGCGCACGCCGGATCAAACGCTTCTGAATCGGCGGCACCATCTCGAGCGACATCTCCACGCCCAGATCCCCGCGCGCCACCATGATCCCGTCGGCCACTTCCAGAATTGCGTCGATATCCGCCACCGCTTCCGGCTTTTCGATCTTCGCGATGATCGGCACGCGGTCCGCGCCCATGCGCTCCCGCACCATCGAAACGTCCGCGGCCGAACGCACAAACGAAATCGCCACGAAATCGACGCCTGCCTCCAGTCCTGCGCGCAGATCGATCAGATCCTTCGCGGTCATGGACGGCGCACTCACCCGCACGCCCGGCAGATTGATGCCCTTGTTATCGCCGATCGGCCCGCCCGAAACAACATCGAACGTCACCGCCACGCCATCGCTCGCCACCGCACGCAGCGCGACCGCGCCATCATTGAGCAACACGCGATCACCCACGCGCACGTCATTCGCAAACCGCCGATACACCGTGGATGCGCGCGCCGTATCGCCCAGCGTCTCTTCCGTCGTGATCACAAACCGCCCGCCGGTCTCCAGCGTGCACTTGCCGTTCACGAACTTGCCCAGCCGGATCTTCGGCCCCTGCAGATCCAGCAAAATGCCCACCGGGTGTCCCGTGTGCTTTTCGGCGGCACGCACCGTTTCGATGCGCTTCTGGTGCTGATCCCAGGAGCCGTGTGAAGTGTTGAGCCGGAAGATAGTCGCACCGGCGCGGATCAGAGTGCAGATGGTTTCGAACGAATCGCTCGCGGGACCGAGCGTGACGACGATTTTTGCGTTTGCCATAGCGTTAGCTAGAAGCATACCCGATGGGTCCAAATGGACGGACCGATATGGACCACCAGGCACTTGATCTCCCACCGCATGTTTAGGATACGCACTTGGTTACATCTGGTAATCAAAATTTTTCGCTGCAAAAACGCCACCCCTTGGTAAGATGGCCTTGCATTGCACGATTATTTATTCACCCTCATCCTCGGCATCGTCGAGGGCATCACCGAATTTCTGCCCGTCAGTTCCACTGCCCACCTGCGCATCACTCAGGCGCTGCTCGGCATGGATCTCACCGATGGCTTCTGGAAGATGTTCGTTATCGTCATCCAGGTGGGTCCCATCCTCTGCCTGCCCATCTTCTTTCGTAACCGCCTTGCCGTCTGGTTTGCATCGTTTCCCGGCGGCACTCGCGGCGACCGCACCGCCCTCTCGCATCCGCTCACGCTGACGCTGGTTTCGTTCGTGTTCACCGCCGTGCCCGCGCTCTTATTGAAGAAGGTGATCTCGAAGCACCTCGAAGATCTCTCGCTCATCGCCATTACGATCATGGCCGGCGGCATCGTGATGTGGGTGGTCGATTCCATGTTCGGCTCTCGCGGCGTTGGCGAATCTGAAAATGAAGCCGCCCGTGAAGTGGAAGAAATGGGCACCGCGCGCGCCGTCTGGATCGGCCTCTGTCAGGCGGTGTCCGGTATCTTCCCCGGCACGTCACGCTCGATGGCGACCATCGCCGGCGGACAAGTCTGCGGCCTGTCCCGCGCAGCCGCACTCGAATTTTCATTTCTGCTTTCGATCCCGACGATGATCGCCGCCACCGGCCACGATCTGCGCGAATCCCTCAAGCCGACGGATGGCGAAGCAGCCGTACACATGGACCCG
>CAIYRG010000385.1 GCA_903928515.1 uncultured Alphaproteobacteria bacterium
GCCTTCGGCGGCCTGAAGCCGATTGTCGAATTCATGACCTGGAACTTCGCCATGCAGGCGATCGATCAGATCATCAACTCCGCCGCCAAGACGCTGTATATGTCGGGCGGCCAGATGGGCTGCCCCATCGTGTTCCGTGGCCCCAATGGCGCTGCCGCCCGCGTGGGTGCGCAGCACAGCCAGGATTATGCCGCGTGGTACGCGCAGATTCCGGGCCTGAAAGTGATCTCGCCGTATTTCGCCGCCGATGCGAAGGCGCTGCTCAAGGCCGCCATCCGCGATCCGAACCCGATCATTTTCCTTGAGAACGAAATCGTCTACGGCCGTTCCTTCCCGGTGCCGAAGCTGGATGATTTCGTGCTGCCCATCGGACGCGCCCGCGTGTTCCGTCCGGGTAAGGATGTGACCATCGTTTCGCACTCCATCGGTGTCGGCCTCATCATCGAAGCGGGTGAAAAGCTCGCGGCCGAAGGCATCGATGCCGAGTTGATCGACCTGCGTTCCATTCGTCCGCTCGATTTCGACACGATCATCGCGTCGGTGCAGAAGACCAACCGCATCGTCACGGTCGAACAAGGTTGGCCGATCTGCTCCATCGGTTCGGAAATCGCCGCGACCGTTGTGGATCGCGCCTTCGACTATCTCGACGCTCCCCCCGCTCGCGTAACCGGCAAGGACGTTCCGATGCCTTACGCTGCTAACCTGGAGAAGCTGGCTCTGCCCACGGTTGACGATATCGTCGCCGCGGCCAAGGGCGTGCTGTATCGCTGAACATGCCCACGCAAATCCTCATGCCTGCGCTGTCGCCCACCATGGAAGAGGGCAAGCTTGCCAAGTGGCATGTGAAGGAAGGCGATACGGTCAAATCCGGCGATATCCTCGCCGAGATCGAAACCGATAAGGCCACGATGGAATTCGAATCCATCGACGAGGGCAAGATCGGCAAGATCTTGGTTCCCGAAGGCGCGGAAGGCATCAAGGTCAACCAACCCATCGCCGTGTTGCTGGTCGATGGCGAGCAGCCCGGTGCGGACATTCCCGCCGCCATGCAGAACATCAAATCGGCCGTGATGGCCGAAGCGCCGAAAGCGGCAGCTCCGGCTCCAGCCGCGAAGCCTGCACCGCAAGCGCCTGCCGCTGCGCCGCAAGCCAACGGCCACGCCGCAAGTGCTTCTGGCGATAGCAAACGCGTGTTTGCCTCGCCTCTAGCGAAGCGCGTTGCCGCCCAATCGGGCGTCGATATTTCCGCTGTCACGGGCTCGGGCCCGCGAGGCCGCATCGTGCGTGCCGACGTGGAAGCCGCTGCCAAAGGCGGCGTTGCGAAGAAAGCGGCGCCTGCCGCTGCTGCGTCTTCTGCCGGTGGCGATCTCGGCATCACGCCGCTGCCCGATGCGCGTGGCTTCTACAAAGAAGCCGATTACACGCTGGTGCCGCATGATTCCATGCGCAAGGCCATCGCCCGCCGCCTGACATCCGCGAAGGCGCTGATCCCGCATTATTACCTCACCGTCGATTGCAACATCGACGCGCTGATGGAAATTCGCCAAAAGCTGAACGAGCGTTCGCCGAAAGGCGCGGGCGCCTACAAGCTTTCGGTCAACGATTTCGTGATCAAGGCCGCCGCGATGGCGCTCATCCGTCACCCCGATGTGAACGCGTCGTGGACCCCGGATGCGATGCTCAAGCACAAACATGCCGATGTCGGCGTGGCGGTGGATATGAATCCGGGCCTCATCACGCCCATCGTGTTCGCGGCGGAAACGCGCGGCCTCGTCGAGATTTCCAACGAAGTGCGTTCGCTGGCCGAACGCGCCAAGGCGAAGAAGCTGAAGCCTTCCGAATATGAAGGGGGCGGGTTCTCGATTTCGAATCTCGGCATGTTTGCAATGAAGCAGTTCACGGCGGTGATCAATCCGCCGCAAAGCGCGATCCTCGCCATCGGCGCGGGCGAGCAACGGCCCATCGTGAAGAACGGCCAGATCGTTGCGGCCACGATCATGACGGTGACGATGTCGTGCGATCACCGCGTCATCGACGGCGCGACGGGTGCACGCTATCTGCGCGATTTCCAATCCTTCATCGAGGAACCGGCCTCGATGCTTCTTTAATTTGTCCTCGAGGTTAGCCCATGGCTGAGTCTTTCGACGTCATCGTGGTCGGCGGCGGGCCGGGCGGGTATGTCTGCGCCATCCGCGCCGCGCAGCTCGGGCTGAAGACAGCCGTGGTCGAGCGTGAAAATCTCGGCGGCATCTGCCTGAACTGGGGCTGTATTCCCACGAAAGCGCTGCTGCGCTCGTCGGAAATCTTTCACCTGCTGCACCGCTTAAAAGAGTTCGGCCTCTCGGCAGACAATATAAAATTCGATCTTGCCGCTGTCGTGGATCGTTCGCGCAAAGTCTCAGCGCAGCTGTCGAACGGCGTCAAAGGCTTGATGAAGAAGCACAAGATCACGGTGATCGAAGGCGAAGCCAAGCTCAAAGGCAAGAACGCCGTCACCGTCACGAAAGACGGCAAGACCGCCGACTTTGAGGCCAAGAACATCGTGCTCGCCACCGGCGCGCGGGCGCGCGAATTCCCTGGACTGGAAGCCGACGGCAAGGTCGTGTGGACCTATCGCCACGCGCTGGTGCCCAAGGAATTTCCGAAATCGCTTCTGGTCGTTGGTTCGGGCGCTATCGGCATCGAATTCGCCAGTTTCTTCCGCACGCTGGGTTCGGAAGTCACCGTCGTTGAAGTGATGGATCGCGTGTTGCCGGTGGAGGATGAGGAAATCTCGGCCTTCGCCGCCAAGGCGTTCCAGAAGCAGGGCATGGTCCTCAAGACCTCCACCACGGTGGAGAAGCTGGATCGCGGCGCCAACTCCGTCACCGCCACGCTGAAAGGCAAAGACGGCAAGATCGAAACCGTCACCGTCGATCGCGTGATCGTGGCGGTCGGCATTGTCGGCAATGTCGAGAATCTCGGCCTCGAACAGGCGGGGGTGAAAGTCGATAGAACGCATGTTGTCGTGAACCAGTGGTGCGAAACCGGCGTGCCGGGCCTGTGGGCCATCGGTGATCTCGTCGGTGCGCCGTGGTTGGCGCACAAGGCGATGCACGAAGGTGTGATCGTGGCCGAGCGCATCGCGGGCGTGAAGGGCGTGCATCCGCTGAACACGTCCAACGTGCCGGGCTGCACCTATTGCTGGCCGCAAGTCGCCAGCGTCGGCATGACGGAAGCCAAGGCGAAGGCCGCCGGCAAGAAGGTGAAGGTCGGCAAGTTCCCCTTCATCGGCAACGGCAAGGCCATCGCGCTGGGCGAAGTCGAAGGCTTCATCAAGACGGTGTTCGATGTGGACACGGGCGAGTTGCTGGGCGCACACATGATCGGCGCGGAAGTCACCGAGCTGATCC
>CAIYRG010000386.1 GCA_903928515.1 uncultured Alphaproteobacteria bacterium
CCGCACCGCTTCCAACCACACCCGCACCAATCAAAGACCCAAAACGAATGTCACGTGAAAACGGCTGACGAAATCCCGTGAACGACCCGGCCAATAGCACCAACGTCGCAGTCAACGACAGCAGAAGGTCAATTCGCATAAAATCACCGGTCAACAACGAAAACGGGACGACGAAAACGAGCAGACATCATAGCACGCGGTATCGATCCTCATGCTAGGAGAGTCCATCCGGTGCCGGCGCGAGTTTGGGAATTCCAGAAGCGTCTCAGCATCAACGAGCCGCGCAAAGGCTACGGCACACTTCTCGCCACCCTGCCCTCGCTCTAAAGGATCCCGACCATGAAGATCAGCAACGTCATCGCCGCGATCATGCTCGCCTCCGTGTGCGCGGGTGCGGCAAACGCCGACGATTTCTACAAGGGCAAGAATGTGACGATGATCGTCGGCTACGCCCCCGGCGGGATCAACGACATCGCCGCCCGATTGATGGCCCGCTATCTGGTCAAGTATCTGCCCGGCACGCCGAACCAGGTGGTGCAGAACATGCCGGCCGCCAGCGGCATCGCCGCGATCAACCACATGTACAACGTGGCGCCCAAGGACGGCACCGTCGTCTCGATCATCGGCCGCGGCATCCCGCAGTTGGCCTTCCTCGGCGACGACAACGTCCGCTTCGAGCCCGACAAGTTCACTTGGCTCGGCAGCATCTCGTCCTACGCCGACGACGCTTATCCGATCTTCATCATGGCCGACCGCCCGATCAAATCCTGGCAGGAGTTGAAAGAGCCCGGCAAGAAGATCGTCTTGGGTGCGGTTGGTCCCGGCTCTAGCAACTTGATCTTCGCGCTGATTGCTAAAGACGCGCTCAAGCTCAACATCGATGTGGTGCGCGGCTACACCGGCGCCGCGCCGATGTTCCTCGCCATGCAGAGCGGCGAGCTCGACGGTCAAGTGGTCGGTCTCGGCTCGCTCCGCGCCGGTCAGCGCTCGTTGTGGGACAACAAGCAGGTCCGCGCCTTGATCCAGTTCGGCCGCACGACGCGTCACCGCGAACTGCCGGACGCGCCCACCGGCCAGGAACTGGCGACCAATCCGGAGGACTTAGCTCTGATCAAGTTCGCCGAAGCCCCGTTTTATATGGCGCTGCCGTTCATCGCTCCGCCGGGCATCCCAGCCGAACGCGCCAAGGAACTGCGCTCGGCGTTCGAGCAGTCCTACAAGGACAAGGCGTTCGTCGCCGAAGCCGAAAAGCTCGAGCTCGACGTCAGCCCGATTGATGGTCCTGCCGTGGCCAAGCTGGTCAAAGACATGGCGACGGTCTCGCCCGCCGTGCTTGAGCGGTTCAAAACCGTATCCGGAATGCGCTGAGGCTTATTCCGCCGGCGTGGCGTGAGGGCGTTCTTCGCGCTCGAGCCGGGCGATCGCCTCGGCGATATGACTGGTCGGCTTGGTCCGGGTTGAGAACGCCAGATAGAACACCGGCACCACCAGCAACGTAAGCGCGGTCGAGAACGTCACACCACCGACCACGACGATGCCGATGGCGCGGCGGCTTTCAGCACCCGCGCCGTGAGCGAACGCCAACGGCACCGCGCCGATCGCGGTCGCCAACGATGTCATCAAAATCGGCCGCAACCGGGCAATCGAGGCTTCCCGCACCGCGTCGTGGGCGCTTCGCCCGAGAGCGCGCAACTGATTAGAGAACTCGACGATCAGAATGCCGTTCTTCGCCACAAGTCCGATCAGCAGCACCATGCCGATCTGACTGTAGACGTTGAGGCTGATCCCGGTGATGTACAACGACGCCAGCGCACCGGTCACCGCCAACGGCACCGACAGCAAAATAACCAGTGGGTTGATAAAGCTTTCGAACTGCGCCGCCAGCACCAGGAACACGACGATCAGCGCGAAGCCGAACGTGAGGTAAAGCGACAGGCTC